>JAICXZ010000061.1 GCA_025934475.1 Mucilaginibacter sp.
CATCAATTAATTTATCGAATAAAATCGAGGAAAATCACAATAAATTCTCAGGCGCAGATCATTATCTCGACAATCGACAAGCCGATAACGTTTTTTAACATCTGCAGGCAGCAGTAAAACTTTATCACTTAAAAATAAATAACACAAAAGCGCAGAAAGCCCACACATCGCGAGTCTAAATATTACATAATACCAATGTGGTATATCTTCTAATGTGGCAATGATTAATGCTGTAATCAAAATAGATTTAATTACATTCTCCATCCATACGGATAAACTTAACTTCAAATGTGCCATAATGTGATAATTTAGGTTGAACAAAAAATAACGTGATCGATATTGTCCTGTGCAATCGTCTGGGTCTTTGCTCTTATAGACCTTTTTGCCTCTCTTTTCTTTGGCAAATTCAAAGTTAAAAATATGCAATTTTATGTACAAATTTCTAAAGGGTACATACTCGTTTTATGAAAATTAATTCATTGTATATGAAGACATTATAGATTTCATTAAAAATTATTTCAAAAAGTATAACCTTCTCTTCTTCAGACGCGTACAAATACGTGGTTAATAAATAAGAGATTAATACTTTTTAATTGGTTTGAAGAATGGTTAAATCCCCGGTAGTGAATGGCCGGGGATTTTTTTTATTAATCGGCCCACACTTTATTCTCTTCCCTTATCCTCACCGTTAGCATGACGGCGTTTAGCACTGAAAATATCACCGCGGTATAGTACAAATGAAACACCAGGGGTATCATGGCTATTTCGCAAACCACGTCCACATAATTCGGGTGCCTGATGAATTTATAAGGGCCTTTTCTGACGGCTATGCTCCCCGGAATACGGTATATTTTGGTGTTCCAATATTTCCCCAGCGAACTCATGAGCCACCATTTAAACAGAAGCACCAGGACAATCAGGGACAGGAAAACATAACTTACCGGATGCGGGCCGGCAGTAAAGAAATACTCAAGCACAAGCGATATGATAAAACAGGTGTGCAGCGTTACTACAAAAGGATAATGCTCTTTGCCGTATTCCACAGCGCCCTGTGACAGTAGCCATTTCTCATTCCTGCTTGAGATATATAGCTCGGTAAGCCGGAGTGCAATAAGGAGTAAGATAAAAATTATGAAGTACATTTTTTTAGTCCGGAAGTCAGCAGAAGTCCGCGTAAGTCCGAAAGTTTAATATTTGTGATAGTTTCTATTTTTTGCAGGATTTGTCTTTCCGTCTTTCCGACTTACGCGGACTTTCGGACTATTTAATTTTTCATTTCAAGCAACACCATTTCGCTCGAGAAACCCGGCCCCATGGCCATCATCAGTCCATAGCCGTCTTCGAAACCATGGTTCATAAACCTTTCCAGAACATAAAGTACTGTCACGCTCGACATATTGCCGTAGTTGTTCATCACGATGCGAGAGTTTTTCAGGAAGTCGCCCTTTACTTCCAGCGCGTCAGTATAAGCCTCGAGTACCTTTTTACCACCGGGGTGAAAGATAAAGTTGCGGATATCACTTAGCTTCAAACTATGCTGACTGAGAAAACCTTCGATATCACCCTGCACATTCTCATTGATAAACTCAGGAATATCCTTTGAAAAAAGCACTTTAAAACCGTTATTGGTAAAGTCCCATCCCATCACCTCAAGCGAATCGTAGTACAATTTACTGCTCGCGGCTTTATACTTCACCCTGCCAGGGGTTTGATGATTATCGCCCAAAATCAAACAGGCAGCCACTCCATCCGAAAAAAGACTGGAACCGATGAAATTGCTGGTGCTGTAATCATCGCGCAAAACCGTGAGCGAGCATAGTTCAACCGCAACCAAAAGCACCACCGCGTCAGGATTTGCAGTGGCAATGGCATTTGCTTTGGCCATGCCAGATACACCTCCTGCACAACCCAAACCAAATATTGGCAAGCGGTTGATGTGTGGGTTTAGCCGCATAGCATTAATGATCAGCGCATCCATACTGGGCGTTGCCAGTCCGGTTGTGGAAACAAACAGAATGTCGGTAACCTGATCCTTGTGAATATTTGCTTTGGATAAACAATTCTCAATTGCTTCGACAGAAAACTTAAGCGATGTTTCCAGGTAAGCATTATTACGGTCCTCAAACGTTGAATGACCAATGTAGTAGCCCAACGGCTTGCAAAAGTTACGGGTAACTATCTGCGTATTGTCGAATACATCCATTAAGCGCTCCATATGTGGTGAGCGTGATGTAAAGGCGATGCGGGCTTGTTCTTTTACGTCGCCCTGTGGCGTTTTGCAGGGCAAGTCTATTTTTGATATGGAAGCTATTGATGGCATATAGTGTTTAGCAGCTGTTTAATATAAGGAAATTTGCACATATTAGTTTTATGTCGCAACAAACTCCCGCATTTCTGTTACGCCCGGCTCAATAGTCAGGTTGCCCGTTAACTAAAAAAGGCCCCAGAGGGCCCTTTCGTGAGATTGATTTAGTTGATTATAGTGGTTAATTAGACCCGAATATAAATTTTTCGCTTATCCAATATATAACCTATCAGCCAGCATAAGAGCATAAAGCTGATGGCAAAGAAAAGCGAGCCCCATCTGCTCGGCGTTTCGCCCGGGGTAACGTTTTGGAAAAATTGCCGCCACCAGTCAGGTACACCTTTTCCTGCAATAACTACCCATGCCAGGATAGTCAGCAATATTTCGGAAACCAGGTATATAAACAGCGGATTTTTTCCGAATACAACAAAGAATCGCGTCCAGTTGCCTTTATTCCAGTTGCGTATTTCCACAACATAAATGAGCATTGAGATGATCACCATGTCAAGCCCGGTGGTGATGAACACGAAAGAACTTGTCCATAGTTTTTTATTGATCGGAAACACAGAGTCCCAGCAAATAGCGATGAATATAAACAGGCAGCCGGTAAGCAAAAGTTTTGATATAGTCTCATAAGTTTTCCCTTTCTCTTGCACAAACTTGCCCGCATAAAAACCAATGATCACATTCACAATGGAGGTCATGGTACTTAATAAGCCTTCGGGATCAAAAGCAACGTGTTCGCCATGATACAAGTGCGAATCGCCCAATATGGCTTTATCAAGATAAGTTCCGGCATTGGTTAACATACCAAGCGGGTTATTGGGATCGCCGAATACCAGCAAAATGATCCAATAGCCAAGCAATAGTATCGCCGAAAGCAGGAAAACCATGTTCTTTGATAAATAGTGCACCATTAGTGACGCAAAGCAGTAAGATAATGCTATGCGCTGCAACACGCCCATAATTCGGGTTTGGCTGATAGGACTTAGCGAGAAATGCCCATTGTGAACTTCGAAGAAGGGGAACCAATACATCAGGTACCCTATCAAAAATATTAATAGCGTGCGCTTGAGTATTTTACCAAGAACTTGTGCGTTGCTCATTTGAGCAAACTTTTTCATGGTAAAACTCATCGCATTGCCCACAGCAAACAGAAACGAAGGGAACACCAGGTCAGTTGGGGTGAAACCGTTCCAATGCGCATGGTTGAGCGGCCAAAAAGCGACATCAGCACCGGGATTGTTTACAATGATCATGAAACAAATCGTCATTCCACGGAAAACATCGAGTGATAAAAATCTCGGTGAAGCTTCGGCCATAATATTAGGTTGGTTATTTCGAATCCCAATGTGCAAATACTATTTTAATTTTCCAAGTAAATGCAACCACTTTTTAAAAATAATTAAAAAGTATTCTAAAAAGTTCTTGGGTTAGCATGAGAAAAAGTGGTCCGTCGGGCAGCCGGAATCAGTCGACGAAACCCGTGAGTTCCGGTTCGTTGTATTCGCGGATAAACCTGGCGATCAGCGATACATTATCGAATCCAAGGTTTCCGTTGCCATCCCACTCCAGCGAATCGCCATCTAAATGGATCTCTCCTATTATATCATTACCCTCACGAAGAATATAGCGTCCCGTAGGAAACAGGTCGCCGCCAGTAATCTCTTCGTAAACCGGTTCGATATAGATCAGCCGTTCGCTGCCAGCGGTATACAATTGATATTGAGCAGGGTTGACCATAATCTGTCTTCTTATTATTTAAGACGCTTCAAAATATTTTTTGTTTCAGGGGCCCGAATTAAATTCCCGCCCCCCGACAATTGTTCGTTTTAATTCCGCAGCGATGCCACTAACGCTGTAACCGTTTTGATTGGGGACAACAAACCTCGAATGAAGGAATGATTGCCTCTCCACTCATCAAAAAATTAACAAGATTTAAAATAATTCAGGTGTCGTTAGCATTCCATTTTCCTTTACAGAAAACGGCTGGGCAGCTTAGTAGCTTGCTTTACACAGGTAACGCTTTTTTAAATGTAATTGATAAAAATTAGATTTACAAATATTAAAGGTTTAGTTATCAATATTTTGACGAAAGCGCCCTCTACCCGGTGCATGTCAGCTTGCAAACCTTATCTGTAATTGTTGCTTTGTCAACAAGGTGTAATCATTACACAAGTCATTGCCGGGTTAGAATCAATGGCGACAAAAATTTAACCTTTATTTTCTTTAGTTAATCTTCTGTATTTCCTTTGGCACAGTTATTTATACACTATGTTGATCACTAACTATTGCGGTATCAATATCGTTAGAAGTAACACGAAAGTGGTACATTTTTTGACAACTGTTAATAAGAGATAAAACCATAAATGCTACCCACCAATTTTTACTTAATACAAAGCGACGCCGGTGACATGATCCGGGATGTAAAATCAATGCTTCGCATCTCCATTCGCAAGCTGGAAGATACCGCTTTTGAGCCTAATCCTTCTGAACTACAGTTTTACAGCGCACACAATGGGGGGCATATTGTTTTCGAAACAGTTAATATAAAGGATTATTTAAGACCGCTTGTTGCCTCGGCGCTACAGTGGTATGCAGAGTATATTGGCTTGCCGGATATGCACATCAGCAGTGAAGCTCCCCTTCCGATGCTGAAAGCCGTGCGATTATAGCATTAGCAAATATTTCTCAAACTGTGGAATAAAATCATCAAATAATTCGCACCCGCTTGCCTTTTCGTAACCGTTTTTGGTAAACGTAAAAATTATATACCCGTTTTTTGCACATTCCATATCGTATTCCCAGTCGCCAATATTCCAGGCCATAAAAAGACTGCCTGCCTTATTAGGCCGAAAGCGTATGTTTCGTTCCAGATTCAGGTCATCAATATAATTGAGCACCTTTTCGGCGTTTTCCCGTGCAATATCATTGGGAGCCTGGCTATATGGGTTAACGTGGTTAACCACTGCTTTTAGTTGGGGATGCATTGCGATATTAGAATAAGTTGACTAGCGTCTTATACGGCACTTGCCTAAATAGGTTATTACCTATTGGTATAACCTTTGCATAAAAATTAATGCATCTTGTTTATCAATAACTGGTTAACTGCGACCTATAAAAAAATGCTATGTGTAAAGTTGTTCTAATCGACGATAATCCCATTGATCATTATATTATGCGGACCATGCTTTACAATAATGAAGTGTGTAAACAAGCAACCTACACTTTTGATGGCAGCATGATCATCGAATTTATGGAACAACATAAAACAGAGTCGAAGCGATTGCCCGATGTAATATTTCTTGATCTGACGATGCCCGATTTCAGCGGGTGGGATTTTCTTGAAAAATTTGAGAAGTTGAAGGGAAGCTTGCAAAAGCACATTAATCTTTACGTAATGACATCTTCCATACGCGACTCTGACCGCGAACGATCCGCCAGGTATAATTGCGTGAGCTCCTTTATCAGCAAGCCGCTTTCAAAACAAATGCTTAACAGCATTTGTACACAAGGCCTATCCTGAATCCATCCAACAAGTGATTATATTAGTTTTTTGTAGAACGCCGGGAACAATACCCGGCGTTTCGCATTTTTAACTAACAGTAAATCAAAGTTGTACCAGATATACTTTTTTTCAAACTAACCGACGCTATTTAGCGTATAAGTTAAAAATTTAGCATATAAAAATAATTAATGATCCCTCCAGCAATACCAGCGAACGAAATTAGCAGGTTGAGAGACCTATTTGAGACAGAACTGCTGGACACTCCAAGCGAAAAGGAATTTGATGATATTGTAAAGCTTGCCTCTCAAATTTGTGGGATGCCAATATCGCTGATTACATTGATAGACAACAATCGCCAGTGGTTCAAAGCCAAACACGGTCTTGATGCTGACGAAACTCCCCGCGAGATTTCATTTTGCGGACACGCGATTTTAGATGATCAGGTATTTGAAGTAAAAGACACACTTACAGATGCCCGTTTCTTTGACAACCCGCTGGTGACCGATGATCTAAAAGTGCGTTATTATGCCGGATTTCCGTTGATAACCAGCTCGGGTAACCGTTTAGGAACCCTTTGCGTTGTAGACACAATACCACGTGAATTGACAGAGCAGCAAAAATTTGCGCTTGAAATATTGTCGCAGAACGTTATTAAAATAGTTGAATTGCGTATTAAAAATAAACAGTTGAATCACATGGCAGAGACGCAAAAGAAAATGTCGTCGATATTGGCCCATGATGTGCGCAGTCCGCTGATTGCTCTTCGTTCCATTATTGAATATAAACGCTCGGGGATGATCAATGAGGTAGAATCGGAAAGCCTGATGGATACGGCGCTCGATCAACTGAACAGCACTGTTGAAATGGTTGACGATGTAGTTGCCTGGGGCGAATCTGAACTGAAGCATCTTGCTATTAATAGTCAGCTTGTTTCAATCAAAGAAATTATCGACAACATATTTGGCAATGAAGCTATAAAGGCCCGGTTAAAAAACAATGTACTCATAAACCATGTGAATGGGACGCAGGTTTATACCGATAAACAGGCTTTGACGTTTATCGTTCGTAACCTGATAAGTAATGCCAACAAGTTTACCGAAAACGGATCTATCTCCATTTCGGCATCGAGAAAAAATGGCCAGGTATATATTAGCATTAAAGATACCGGCTGCGGTATGGATGCCGACTATGCTTCGAAGCTTTTTACCCAACATGCCGTTTCCAAATTAGGCACGCGCAAAGAGAAAGGCAATGGGTTGGGGCTAATCCTGATCAACGAATATATCCACAAGCTTGAGGGCACTATTACAGTAGAAACAGAAGCCGGCAAAGGCTCATGCTTTACCATAAGGCTCAATGACCACTAAAAGCCGACTGAATGTCCTTTAGCGACACACCTAAAGTTTTCAAAGAAATATCATTCAACCCCTGCTCGCTTCCAGTAAAGTGGAAAATAGAATGCAGGTGACTCAGCTTCTCGCCTGGTTTCAGAAACGCACCGGGTGACACGCTTTCCAATTCGTAAAACGGGCCCATCTGCGAGCCATCAGCTAGTGGACCATCATTGTAAGCATTTACAGCATCCCCAACCATTGGATCCCTGTCTGTTCGCCATTCCTGATTCAGGTAAGTGCCGTCAGTCTTAACATCGAACTGAATTATGGTGAGGACATGATTAGCAGCGTCATAGCTTCCTGCCATACCTCTTGTTCTAGCAGCCGGCATTCCCAATTTACCTCGCGACTTACCATCTGCTTTGAAATAAAGTGGCGCATGATCATATTTAACTCTGTCCGGAGGTATCTGACCAAAATAATCGGTAGTAGCCACTTTTCCAGGTGCATCTTTTCTGTAAGGAATTACAATAACTACAGATGGCGAGGGCCTAAACATATCCAGATTCCATATACAAGGTGCACCGGTTTCAGGCGTCCAGGCATTGGTTCCTGTATTGGTAATAGAATTATCGGTTCTTATTCCAACTACCTTCACAGAGCTATCCGGCTGCACATCTAAAGCCTTTTGCACATCTTCCCGGCTGAACAATCGGATGTTGCGTTCTACTTTAAGTTTCAGATCGGTAGCTGCGTAGTTTTGCAGATCCATGTCTTTTGATAGGGTTACCTGCTTATCGTCTTTATTCTCCAGGGTCCAGCTTTCATGATCGAAGGCTGCCGGGGTGTGCCAGTTGTCAAAATCCATTTTGCTACCCTGCTTAAAAAACAGGGCAAACTTGCTCCCTTCCGGGCCCAGCCAAAGCCGGTCTTCGCCACCAAAGGCGTTCATGTGCGGGTCGGTCTTGGCATCAAAGGCTTTATAGTTGATCCAGCCAAAGCTTTTGCCTGTGTCGCCATCGGCAGTCGATGTAAAAACCTTGCCCTGGTATTTTGGCGATATGATCACTTTTGCTGATTTGTCCTCGCTCTGTAATACAATAACGCTATCTTTTTTCTGAAGAAAATTCAGGTCGTATCCAAACGTACCTTCTTTGTATCCCGCTGCTCCCATTTTATTATCAGAATGACAGGCGCATAGCATGGTACTGCCTGCCAATAGAACGGTTGTGATTTTTAATTTCATGAATGAAATCGTCCTGGTTTAAATATCTTAATTCACCTCCAACTGATCCTTTGCCGGCAATTTCGGGAAAGGATTATGCGGCTCTATCTGGTACCAGAACGCCACGGAGGCAATATCATCCTGCAAAGGCATGTAACGCCCGTCGGCATGCCAGCCTAAATCCTGGATAGTTACTTTCAGATCTTTATCGAACCGGATAGGGTCCATGATATGCCAGCGATATAAACCAAAGCGCTGAGCCACGTTATAGTGGCCATCGCCCCTAACCACCTGCGGTAAACCGGTGTATGGCCCGCTAAATTCAGTGTAGTGACTTTCCATTTGGCCAGTAGCATTGTTTTTGGTCTCCGAATCAAAATCGTAAGCGCCATTAAAATAGTCCTCAGTGCCGGTTCCATTGATTGTTGGAAACTCGGTATCGCCGTCCATAAAAAATTTGATCTCGCCTTCGCCCCACCAGCCATTTTTGTTGGAACCGTAGGCCATATAGGTACCTACATATTGCCCTTTGCCTTTGATACTATCCACCAGAACATAGTCCTTTTTGAATGGCAGCGGGTTTACCCTTCTGAACTGTGCATGAAAATAACCGGCATCTTTAGGTACTTCTGTCAGGGTATAATCAACCTGGTAGTAAAGCACCATATCCCGGTCGTCTATATTTTCCATCGTGATTTTACATTTTTTATGGAAGGGCATTGGCCAATAACAATTGAGTCCGCTGCCGGGATTTACAACCACTGCCAATGAGGTTACGGGTGCATATTTGCCCCAGCCCATGCAAAAGAAGTCGCCTACAGGTGCTTCGACGGATGGCGTTGTTTCATCATCCCAATAAAATCGGATGATTGAATAACGCCAGTTACCCGTAGGCGTCATCCAAATATGCTGTATCTGTCCCGAGCCGTCTATCTCTGCAATAGTATAGGTAGTCTTTTTCTTAATTACCACGCTTGGACTTAACTTCCATTTTTGTCCGAGGTCGCGAGCGGGGCCGGCGCCTGTTCCGGTTGTCGCCATCCCGCCTTTACCTTTTTCGCCATTGAAATTCTCCGGACTGATGGAACGCGTTTTCGCATCCGACGTGCGGTAGAGGTTACCCATGTTCATATTGAGCCCATCGAATTTTTGGGCACTGGCTGATGCCGCCCAAAGTATAGGCAGCAAGAAAAACAGGTTTAGCTTTCTCATGTCAA
>JAICXZ010000777.1 GCA_025934475.1 Mucilaginibacter sp.
CACTATCCTAACGATGTAAAGCACTCTGGATTAAACAATTGTACCTTATTAGGCGACAAGGGTTATCTATCCAAAACCTATCAGGCAGACCTTTTTAATACCGTAAGAATTGATTTAAAAACACCCATGCGTAACAATCAACAAAATAAAGAACGATTCGAACCAATATTCAGACGGTTCAGAAAACGCATTGAAACTTTATTTGCACAACTTTGTGACCAGTTTATGCTTAAAAGAAACTATGCTAAAACGATTGCAGGACTGACAGTTGGAATATTAACTAAACTCACCGCTATAACCCGTTTACAATTCATCAATATCGCCAATAACAAACCCCTAAATCATCTTAAATATGCTTGGGCTTTTTAATCGCACAACACGTTATATATAATATCTTCTAAAAGATGTTCTTTCGTTCGTTCTACCCGAGGATCGGTTAGTGATGAAAAATATTCCATTGGATTGCTCATCGGTTTTTTACCGAATTAAATCCTATTCAAACCTTTGATATAAAACTATTTCTTAACTTATCAACACATTTTAGATGCGTTTGCCCTGTGGATTTACCTTATCAACTTTTTTATTGTTATACCATTTGTATATTTGCGGCATGGAAGTACATAGTTTGCCCGTCAGCTTTTTGCCCATCATCTTTCAAATGCTGGTGGCACTGGCTTTTGTGGTCGTTGTAATGCTGGTAACGCACAAGATAGGTCCTAAACGAAAAACACTGGATAAGCTAACGCCGTTTGAATCTGGCATCGAGGTGATCGGGAACGCACGCACACCCATATCCATCAAATATTTTTTGGTGGCCATCCTCTTCGTGCTGTTCGACGTCGAGGTCATATTTATGTATCCGTGGGCTGTAAACTTTAAGGAACTGGGCAGCAGCGGGATGATAGAAATGTTCATTTTTATGGGTACGCTGTTACTGGGCTTCATTTACGTAATAAAAAAAGGCGCGTTGGATTGGGATTAGTCTCACCTGCCCCCTCCTTTGAAGAGGATTCCGGAAGATGCTTTTAAAGTCCTCTCCTTTGGAAAGGATTGGGTGAGACTCCCACCAATTGTTTAGACTGTTTCTAAATATATTTACGCCCGCATAGTGTACCTGATACATAGTAATTTGTTGTAAATTTGCGCCGTGTTTTGTAGTCGCCCCAAACCATTTGGGATGCCGTTAGTTAAGAGTTAAGTCATGCAAGGCTATTAATACTCACTAATGACCACTGACTACTCGCCAATTTGATGATATAGATCATGAGTGATATTCAGTTAGTTGAAGCCCCCCCGGGCGTGGAAGGCGCTGGTTTTTTTGCCACCACATTGGATAAAGCGATCGGCGTAGCACGCTCAAATTCGCTATGGCCGTTGCCCTTCGCCACTTCCTGCTGCGGTATTGAGTTTATGGCCACCATGGCCTCAACTTACGACCTTGCCCGATTTGGCGCCGAACGCTTAAGCTTCTCTCCCCGCCAGGCCGACCTTTTAATGGTAATGGGCACCATCGCCAAAAAAATGGGTCCGGTATTGCGCCAGGTGTATTTGCAGATGGCTGAACCCCGCTGGGTGATAGCCGTAGGTGCCTGTGCAACCAGCGGCGGTATATTTGATACCTACTCGGTTTTGCAGGGTATCGACCAGGTGATACCGGTAGATGTATATGTGCCGGGCTGTCCGCCACGTCCCGAAGCGATCATCGATGGCTTTATGAATATTCAAAAACTGGTGCAGACCGAATCATTGCGTCGCAGAAGCGAACCTAAATACCAGGAGTTGCTGGCCTCATACGGTATACAATAATGGGTACGATAACGAACGAAGACTTAATAAAACGCATCGAGGGCCAGTTTCCGGGCCAGGCGACCATACTTGGTGAGCCCTACGGCCTGCTGACGATGGAAACGACCCGGGAGCATATTATCGATGTGCTGTCGTGGCTGAAAAATGACGCTGTCCTGCAATTTATTTTTCTGACGGATCTTACCGCCATCCATTATCCCGACCACGAGAAAGGCATGGCCATAGTTTATCACCTGCATAGCCTGGTAAACAATGTGCGGTTACGTTTGAAAGTGTTTTTAACCATCGACGATGTTCATATCCCGACCGCAACAACCGTTTGGGATGCCGCTAACTGGATGGAACGCGAAGCCTACGATTTTTTCGGGGTACTATTTGACGGCCATCCCGACCTTCGCAGGATATTGAATGTCGACGACATGGAGGCCTTCCCGCTGCGCAAAGAGCACCCGCTGGAAGATCCGAACCGCGTTGATAAAAAAGATTATTTTTTTGGAAGATAACAGATG
>JAICXZ010000768.1 GCA_025934475.1 Mucilaginibacter sp.
AAACTATTTTTTCGCCACGAATTACAGGAAGTGGTTGAAGAGGTTGAAGCTTTGTTTAAATTACTAATAGAACTAAGCGAAAAGCATAAGGATGTTTTGCTGCCTGGTTATACACATTTACAGATCGCTATGCCGTCTTCGTTCGGTTTGTGGTTCGGAGCTTATGCAGAAAGCCTGGTAGATGATCTCGAATTACTGTTGGCTGCTTATAAAATCACCAATAAAAATCCATTGGGTTCGGCTGCAGGCTTTGGCTCATCCTTTCCACTCAACCGCACACTTACAACGGAACTGCTCGGCTTCGAAAATCTGAATTATAATGTGGTTTACGCCCAAATGGGTCGGGGTAAGACTGAACGCGTGATTGCGCAGGCATTATCTTCCATCGCAGCAACATTAGCCAAAATGGCGATGGACCAGACTTTATATCTAAGCCAGAATTTCTCCTTTGTAAGCTATCCCGATAATCTGACCACAGGCAGCAGCATCATGCCGCATAAAAAGAACCCCGACGTGTGGGAAATTATGCGCGGCAAATGCAACCGCCTTCAGGCCTTGCCAAATGATGTGGCTTTGATGACCACCAATTTACCATCTGGCTACCATCGCGAATTGCAATTGCTTAAAGAGTTACTATTCCCGGCATTTGCCGAATTGAAGCAATGCCTGCACATGGCCGCCTTTATGCTCCAGCATATTGAGGTAAAGAAAAACATCCTCGATGATCCAAAATATGCCTATCTCTTTAGTGTAGATGAGGTAAATAAACTTGTTTTAGAAGGCATGCCGTTCCGGGATGCTTATAAACATGTAGGCGCTGCTATCGAACAAGGCAATTTCAATCCTGACAAGAAAGCTAATCACACCCACGAAGGCAGCATCGGCAATTTGAACAACGATAAAATATCAGCTGCTATGGGTCAATTGCTCAAGAGCTTTGACTTTGAAAAAGTTGGAAGAGCAGTGGAATCATTAGTCAGCTAATAACCTGGATTATGCAAGGTCAAAACCGCAAAGATGTCTATCCCGGCCTCGAAGTCGACATCATCCTCAAGAAGGACCAGCGAACCGGCAGGCGTACCAGAGGCATCGTGAAAGACTTGCTCACCAGCTCGGCATTTCATTCGCGCGGTATCAAAGTTCGGCTCGAGGACGGACAGGTTGGCCGCGTCATTGAGATTTTCGAATAGTTGATGGTTCATGGTTCATAGTAAAATAATTAATATTTTACCACTTTTGTTAATTACAGCATAGTTCACCATGAGCTATTAACCATGAACTCTTAAAATGAGCACCCCCATTACCCCAAAACCACATCTATTCATGCGCATGGATGCCCAGCACCGTTTTATGACGGGAATGGTCATTGGCGCCACCACGCTTGTTTTAACGTACAATCGTTTTTCGACGCCGTCAGCTGTTCTGATCACGTGGATGGCTTTTTCTCTGAGCGTTATCGCGATGATCTGGATAGCGTTCCTTTCCAGTCACCCTCGGGAAGTAAGAAAAATAGCTAAACTACAGGACTCGAGCCGGGTAATGTTGTTTGCATTTGTCATTATATCGTCGGTTATTAGCCTGGCAGCGGTTTACTTTTTGCTCAAATCGGCAAAAGGACATAGCGGCCACACAGACAGTCATATTTTCCTGGCAATAACGGCAGTGTTTGTTTCCTGGTGGTTGGTACACACCATTTTCACAACGCGCTATGCGCATATGTATTATGATACCGACAAGGATGACGGCAGCCCGCGCAAAGGCGGTGGTCTGCAATTTCCGGATGAGTGCGAGCCAGACTACCTCGATTTTGTCTATTTCTCATTCGTTATCGGCATGACATTCCAGGTATCTGACGTTGAGATTTCATCCCGTGCAATCCGGCGCCTGGCATGGCTGCATGGCCTTATCTCTTTCATTTTCAATACCGCCATCGTGGCGCTGAGCATCAATATAATATCGGGCTTGGTTTCTTCGTGATCAATTTACTCCAGGTAATCCATCGTAAATGTTTGATTGTTAGTAACCTTATATTGCAACGAAACGTAAAAGGGCAAAACTTAGCTATGATCCGATTATGAAACGTTTCTACTTTATAGCCCTTATTGTCGTTTGCTGTTTTGGATGCAAAAAGGACAAACGCGTTACGCCCCAGGATAATCTATCGGTCGGCTTGCATGTGCTTATCAACGCGGGCAATAGTCAAACTGATACTATCGGTAACGTTTTAAAAGATTCGATAGTTGTAAAGGTTATCAATAATGGCTTGCCTGCACAGGGATATACCCTCCAGTTTACAAGATCAGGCTGCCGGGATCTGCAAACCAGCACCGCTATTTCATCCGCTAAGGGCACAGCATCGTTTGCCTGGTATTTAAGCGGCACTCCCGGGCCGCAA
>JAICXZ010000245.1 GCA_025934475.1 Mucilaginibacter sp.
AGGTCGGATACCACAGGGAAGTTGCCTCCATAAGAAAGCAGCGTCGTCAATATCACAGTTGCAAGTAACCACCATTTTAGGCGGCTTTTTACTATAAATAACCCAAAAATAAACAGGAAACACACCACGGCACCCATGTAAACAGGACCCTCAGTGGACGGTTTTTCGCCCCAGTACAATGAAAGACCCGGAATACCACCGGTTATTTGCTGGGCCGCGCCCATAGCCTGTTCATCCGTAGCATTTCTATCTTTGAATACTTTAACTACTTCAGAATTTTGATCGAGGCCCTCATTTCGTGAACCTCCGCCGGTAGCGTAAGGTACCAGGAACGATAGCGATTCTTGAGGACTTTCGCTGTATTGGTACGCATAGTCTTTAGTTAAGCCATTACTCGGTTCTTTGGCGTTCTGTGTAAGATTTGATTTGCCGCGAATGGTATCTTTGCCATATTCATAAGTACTCCACAATAAAGATGCGTTAACGGCCAGCGCGATAACTATAGCGCCGCCTAAATACGCCAGGGACTTTGAAAAAGCCTTCGTCTCTTTTTTACGGATGGCATGGTAAGCTTCTATACCTATCAGGATGAACAATGTGATCATCAGGTAATAGGTCATCTGTACGTGGTTGGCACGTATTTCAAGGGCCAGGAACAAGGCGGTAAGTGATGCCCCAAGTAAATATTTCCCTCGTAATGTGAGAATAATACTGGCCAAAATAGGAGCAAAAAAGCCAATAGCAAATACCTGATTGGTATGGCCGGCCAGCAGTAGTATGATATTATAAGATGTAAACGTAAATGCTACCGACCCCGCCGCCGCAAGCCATGGATTGGCCCGCATAACGATAAATAACCAATAAGTGCCAAATAATAACAGCAACACATTGTACAATGGGTTAGGGAAGGCTGTAGTTACAAACTTCACAACCCAGGTGCCTATATTATCCGAATAAGGCGCCCAGATCTGGAAGGCGGGCATACCGCCAAAAATTTGGTTGGTCCACAAAATAGTGGTGTCCTTATCCTTGTATTTGTTGATTTCGGTTTGGGTGGATTGCGCCCCGATAACGTCGCTTTGGCCAAGCGTTTTTCCCTGGAAGGCCGGCGTGAAGTAAAAGAAGCAAATCGCTAGTAAAATTAATATGATGACCAGGTGGGTACCATTTCGCTTGAACCAATTATTCATCTAAATCTGTTAAGGTGAAAAAAATTAATTCCCAAAAATAGAAATTTGGGTCAGAATAGAAATTAATTTTTGATTAGAGCAGCGTAACGATACCATTGCCTTTCAGACCATTAAAAACAACAATCCTAAACCTGCTGTGGCTACGATATAAGAGATAATAGCCATTTTGTTGTACTCTTCGCGGTAACGGTATATGCTGAAAACGTTATAGGCAGCCAAAACACCAAGCACTATCCAAAAAAACCAATGGATATGATGATGAGAGTTAACAAAGATCATCAGACCAAGCGCTACGGTGATGTAGTTGGTAACAATTAATGTGATTGTTTCGGGGGTGCCGAAATGGCGGCGATTGAATACCGGTCTTTGATCTGGTTCGCGCATATTTATTTTACTTCCTCATAGTCGATGAAGTCGCCAGCGGAGTCAGGTATTTTGTTTTTCGGCTTTTCAGGGATATGGTCGATCGTAATTCTGCCTTCAGGCTTTCTTTGCTGATATTGCTGTTGCTGGCCCTCTTGCGCTTTATTCACCACGCTTTGGAAAAGCATAGGCAATAACAAACGCGCAGCTGCACGAATGATGTACAAAACAAGGATGGCTATGAATAGAAAACGAAGAAATTCCATTTTTTCATTATTTGGGATTACAAATATAAGCTAATCTGATAAAAAATTGTTTTAGAACGCTATGTATCTGTTATGACGAATGACGTGTGAAAATATTACATGATTCGATGTGCAAATGTGCAGATATGCGGATGTGCAGATGATTTATGATTTATTAATGACAGAGCGGATATGCAAATGTGCGGATGTGCAGATATGCAAATGATTTTTTATTTTTTCAATGAAGCAATGAGTTATTTGGTCAGGAGATTCATGCATCTGCACATTTGCACATCCGCATATCTGCACATTAAAATCTTTCTTCCATCATTTTTTCCAGGGCAAACATTTCGTCCCTCAGCTTGGCAGCCAGGAGGAAGTCCATATCTTTTGCTGCGGCAACCATCTCCTTGCGGGTATTTTCGATGGCCTTTTTCATATCGGTTTTGCTCATGTATTGTACAATTGGGTCCGCAGCTAGCGAAACGGTGTCGGCTTCTACGTAGGCTTTTTGTACGCCGCCCACAAAATCGACAACAGATGTTTGTTCGATGATCGCCTCGCGCGATTTACCTACGGTTTTTGGCACAATGCCGTGCTCGAGATTGTAATTGATCTGTTTTTCCCTGCGGCGATTGGTTTCGTCAATGGTTATCTGCATTGAGTCAGTAATCTTATCCGCATACATGATCACCCGGCCGCGGTCATTACGGGCTGCTCGACCTATGGTTTGGATCAACGACCGTTCTGATCGCAGGAATCCTTCTTTGTCGGCATCCAGAATGGCCACCAGGGAAACTTCCGGCAAATCAAGACCCTCACGAAGCAGGTTGATCCCGATCAATACATCAAATTCGCCCAGGCGCAGGCCCCTTAAAATCTCCACGCGATCCAGCGTTTTTACTTCGCTGTGGATGTAGCGGCATTTGATACCCAGCTTGTCCATGTATTTGGCCAACTCCTCGGACATGCGTTTGGTTAAAGTAGTTACCAATACGCGATCACCTTGTTTTACAGTTTGATCCACTTCTTCCAACAAATCGTCGACCTGGTTTATTACCGGACGAATATCAATCACAGGATCAAGCAATCCGGTAGGACGGATAACCTGCTCCACCACAACACCACCTGATTTTTCCAGTTCAAAATCGCCCGGAGTTGCGCTCACGTAAATGGTTTGTGGTGCCAGTCGTTCAAACTCCTGGAAGTTGAGGGGACGGTTATCCAAAGCGGCGGGCAGGCGAAAACCATACTCAACCAGGGATATCTTGCGTGACCGGTCGCCGCCGTACATCGCCCTGATCTGAGGTACCGTCACGTGGCTTTCGTCGATCACCATCAGGTAATCATCCGGGAAATAATCCAGCAGGCAGAAAGGCCTTGCCCCCGGTTTACGGCCATCAAAAAACCTTGAATAGTTCTCAATTCCCGAACAGTAACCAAGCTCCCGGATCATTTCAAGGTCGTAGTTCACTCTTTCTTCCAATCGTTTAGCTTCCAGGAAGCGCTGATCGTCGATGAACTGCTTTTTACGAACCTCCAATTCTTCCTGGATGGCCCAAATGGACTGCTGGAAACGCTCACGCGGCGCCACATACAAGTTGGCGGGAAACACTACCATGTGGGTAGTTTTTTCGATCGTTTTGCCGGTCGAGGGGTCGAAGGTGCTCAACTCTTCAATGTCATCCCCAAAAAATGATATGCGGTATGCATAATCCAGGTAAGCCGGGAATATATCCACGACATCCCCTTTTACCCTGAAAGTCCCGCGTTTAAAATCTGCGGTAGTTCGGGCGTAAAGTATTTCGACGAGGCGATGCAGGAAAGCATTGCGGCTGATTCTTGTACCCACAGCAAACCTGAATACCGAATCTTTAAAGTCTTCCGGATTGCCCATACCGTAAATACATGAGATCGACGAAACGACGATCACATCCCTTCGCCCCGACATCAACGCTGAAGTTGTGCGCAGACGAAGTTTTTCAATTTCATCGTTGATCTGCAGGTCTTTTTCGATGTAGGTATTAGTTGTTGGTATAAAGGCCTCTGGCTGATAGTAATCGTAGTAGGATACAAAATAGTTTACCGCATTCTCCGGGAAAAACTGTTTGAACTCGCCGTAAAGCTGTGCGGCCAGCGTTTTATTATGGCTCAATATCAGCGTTGGCCGCTGCGTTTGGGCGATAACATTGGCCACGGTAAATGTTTTTCCACTGCCTGTAACGCCAAGCAGGGTTTGATACGTATCGTTATTATTAATCCCCTGAACGAGCTGCCTGATGGCCTCGGGCTGGTCGCCGGTGGGCTGATAAACTGAGGTTAATTTAAAATCCATGCAGAATTCAAAAATACAATATTAAACAATGGCATCTTGTTGAAAATGTTTTGCAATAGTCATCATTGCAGTAACAAATTACAGATACAAAGAGATGTTTTGTTGTGACAATCCTATGTCAACAGGTTTGAATAACTGTGGCGTTAAAATATTCTAATATCGAAAAACTTAAAAACTATACAATTCGTTTATTAACCAGAAAAGTGTTTAGTCCGGATTTATTTAATCATTTACCCCTATGATTACTTTAGAAAGATTACGTACGAAATCAGTAGATTTAAGCGTGTTTTTTGTTCTCAACAAAACCAATACCATTGGCAATCAGTTCCTGGCCGAACTGCGGGACGCTATTGCCCAGCAGGACCGGCTCCGTTTTCGCAAAAACCAGGAACGGATAGGAGAAATACTGGCCTATGAGATCAGCAAAAAACTAAAATATGTTCCGGTCGAAGTGCAGACACCGCTTGGCATTGCCGCTGTCAACGTGCCTGAAACGCAACCAGTCCTCGGCACAATTTTGCGCGCAGGACTTCCGTTTCACCAGGGCTTTCTAAATTTCTTTGATAAATCACCTTCGGCGTTCATTACCGCTTACCGCAAAGTGCGGAAGAACGGCGATTTTATCATCAATATTGATCACATTGCCACACCTAATCTTGATGGCCGGATATTTATACTTTGCGACACCATGCTCGCAACCGGCCAAAGTATCGTGGAAGTTTGCAAAGAATTGATGGGGACCTACGAGATTAAAGAGCTTCATATTGCTGCGGTTATAGCCAGTACCATCGGTATAGAACATGTAAAGGCTCACTTGCCCAAGGCCCACCTTTGGATCGGCGCCATCGACGAAGAGATGACATCCAAAGCATATATCGTTCCAGGATTGGGAGATGCCGGGGATTTGTCGTATGGCGAGAAGATGATTTGAATTCGGAATTCGGAATGCCGATTGCGAAAGGTAAAAGTGGAATGCCTGATTTCGCAATTGGCCAACCGCATTCCGCATTGGAAAAAGTGTAGCTTTGCATCAATTTAATTGAATGACTTCCGCAATTGACATTTCGCATTTCGCATTAAAAAAACATCTTTTCTTCGACCTCGATCATACCATCTGGGATTTTGATAAGAATGCCGAAGAGGCGCTTAATGAATTATATGACGTTTATGGTCTTAGAGAACTTGGTCTAGACTCAGCCGACTTGTTCATCCAAACGTATACGCGCAACAATCATCGGCTGTGGGCCGATTATCATACGGGTAAGATCACCAAAGATCAGTTACGTGAGGCGCGGTTCAGGCAAACATTTATTGAACTGGGTATGGAGCCCGAAGTCATTCCTGTGGGTTTTGAAGATGCCTACGTAAAGCTCTGTCCTACCAAAACCAACCTTTTCCCGGATGCGCACGAAACACTGCAATATTTATCGTCAAAATATACCCTGCACCTTATATCTAATGGTTTCCAGGAATCCACAGTGATTAAGATCAGCGGTACGGACATCGGCAGATATTTTCAAAATGTGATTATCTCAGAAG
>JAICXZ010000789.1 GCA_025934475.1 Mucilaginibacter sp.
ATTTCGCCGGAGATTAGCAGGGGCCAGATATTATGTTCAAGTTTGGTAGCGATATGGCTTTTAAAGGTCATATTGCGGCTACGCAGCGTTGAGCCGGTAATGGTGAGTCGTTTGCGCATCACCACCGACAGATCGACCGTCGCGTCTTTACCTTTCATCGCGTTGATAAGTACCAGGCGGCCGTCATTCGCTAAAGAGTGAATATTTTTAGGAGTGTAGTCGCCGCCTATCATATCCAATATCACGTCGACCCCTTTACTGTCTGTCAGTTGCTTGATAACTTCCGCAAAATCATCTGTTTTATAGTTGATGGCTTTGGTGGCGCCAAGTTTTTCGCAGAATCTGCATTTGTCATCGGTTCCGGCCGTTACATAAACGGTGCTTCCAAGTGCTTTGGCCATTTGTATGGCCGCAACGCCGATACCGCTTGTCCCGCCATGCACCAGCAGACTCTCATGGGCTTTAAGATGGCCGCGATCAAACACATTGCTCCATACGGTAAAGAAAGTCTCGGGTAACGATGCCGCTTCAGCGAAGCTCAAATTGCCAGGCATACGCAGGCATTGGACCTCCGGTACATTACAATATTCGGCATATCCGCCACCACCCACCAGGGCACAAACTTTATCGCCCATCTTCCAGCGGGAGCCATCTGAGCCTGTAGCTGTAACGATACCGGCTATCTCCAGTCCCGGAATGTCTTGGGGCGCCCACGCCGGTGGAGGATAATTGCCCTTGCGTTGGTACACGTCGGGACGGTTGACGCCCGCTGCCATTACCTTTACCAATACTTCGTTTTTGGCGTATTCTGGAATTGGTCTTTCCGCTAATTGTAATACTTCCGGTCCGCCGGGTTGGGTAATGATAATGGCTTTCATTCGTGCTAAGTTATCAAGTTAACTTAACTGCAAAAACCACTATTTGTTTATTGGTAAAAGGCGGCGAATCGCATCGTTACAGCCTTCTTGCGATAGAGCTATCATTCGTTTCTCAAACTATTTATCGGGTTAGCCAAAGCTGCCTTGATTGATTGGAAACTGATGGTTATAAAGGCGATAACGATAGACAAAGCGGCCGCCGACACCAATACCCACCATTGAATATTTTGCCGGTAGGCAAACCCTTCGAGCCATTTATGCATAGTATACCAGGCCAGGGGTGAAGCAATCAGGATAGCTATTGCGATCAACCGGATAAAATCTTTAGACAGCAAAGTGGTAATGGCACTTACACTTGCGCCGAGCACCTTTCGGATGCCGATCTCTTTGGTGCGTTGCTCTGCTGCGTAAGCGGCAAGACTGAATAGACCAAGGCAGGCGATAACGATAGTGAATACCGTGAATGTCAGAAATAATCCCCCTGTGCGTACCTCAGATTTGTATGCGGCATCAAAATCCTGGTCCATAAAGGAGTACTCGAACTGTTGGTTGGGCGAAAATTTGTCCCATACGGCTTGCACCTTATTCACAAAAGGTTTCAATTCTTTGGCGTTCGTACGTACGCTTAATGCTCCATCATCATTGATCAGCTTCATTATCACTGGCCTAATATTATCCCGTAGCGAACTGAAGTTAAAATCCTTTACAACGCCTATGATATGATATTCTTTAACCACAGTTTTACCATTCACGGGATGCGGGTAATATAATTTTTTGTCCAACGGATCCATATAACAGCCCAGCATCCTCGCGGCGGTTTCATTAACAATTATCCCCGCGGAATCGCTGACCAATTGCGGCGAGAAATTTCTTCCCTTTAAAATTTTCATGCCCATGGTTTTTAGGTAATCCTCATCCACCGGCCATATCTCCGTAAAGAGCGCTCCTTTCGCTGTTGTTCCTTTGTCTTTGAAAATGTTATCCGGTTGCCGAGCCACGCTTGTCGGCAAAAAACCGGTCAACGTTGCATTTTCGGTGCCGGTTAATTGTTTGATTTCCTGTTTAAAGAGTTTCGGATTTGCCAGCACATCTACATTTTTTACAACCAGCACCTGTTTGCGGTTAAATCCAAGGTCTTTCTCATGAATATAATTCAGCTGCTCATAAATGACCAATGTGCCGATAATGAGAAAAATGGAAACAGCAAACTGAAACACCACCAGGAAATTACGCAGCAAACTGCCCTTGAAACCTGTTGATATTTTCCCTTTCAAAACATTGATAGGCTGAAAAGTTGAAAGGTAAAAGGCCGGGTATGAACCTGCGATGATACCGACAACCAATATGATAAACGTTAGTA
>JAICXZ010000112.1 GCA_025934475.1 Mucilaginibacter sp.
ATCCCGCGACTGGGCGATGTATGGAACTGCCGCTCAGGAACCTCTAATGGATAAGTGGGTAAATGAAAAAGATTGCCCCTATGTTGAGGTGAAACCGTTTACCTGGTGGCGTTCTTACCAGTTAGGAGGTCGGTCCACCTTATGGGGCAGGCAAAGCTACAGGTGGAGTGATTTCGATTTTGAAGCGAATATAAAGGATGGGGTAGCTGTTGATTGGCCTATTCGATATAAAGACCTGGCGCCATGGTATGACCATGTAGAGAAATTTGCCGGAATTAGCGGCTCAAAAGAAGGTTTAGCTCAATTACCGGATGGTCACTTTTTACCTCCTATGCAGCTCAACTGTGTGGAGAAAGATGTAGCGTCGCGAATAAAGACTTTTTATAAAAATCAGCGCCACCTGTTTATAGGTCGCGTGGCGCATATTACAGCGCCTTTTCCGAGCAGAACGCAATGTCAATTTAGAAACCGTTGCTGGGAAGGCTGTCCTTTTGGTGGGTATTTTAGTACCCAGTCATCCACATTGCCGGCAGCTGTTGCAACCGGTAATCTTACTGTAAGGCCGTGGTCAATCGTGACCAAAATTTTGTATGATAAGGATACCAGGAAGGCAACAGGCGTGGAAGTGCTGGACGGCGAAACAAATAAAACGTATGAGTTCTATTCTAAGATTGTATTCCTGAACGCGTCTGCTCTGAATAGTGCATGGGTTTTAATGAATACGGCAACTGAGATTTGGCCCGAAGGCCTGGGCAGCAGCAGCGGCGAATTAGGTCATAATATCATGGATCATCACTACATGTTAGGCGCGCAGGGTCTTATAGAAGGTTATGAAGATAAATACTACTTCGGTCGCCGGGCAAATGGATTTTATATTCCGCGTTTTGCCAATTTGTTTGGTGATAAAAGAGACTTCCTGCGCGGCTACGGTTACCAGGGGAGCGCCAGCAGAGATGGTTGGAGCCGCGAAATAGCTGAAATGAACATTGGCGCAGATTTCAAAGAAGCACTAACTGAACCCGGCGCATGGCATATCGGGGCAACAGGGTTTGGCGAAATATTGCCATATCACGATAACAAGATAACGCTTGATAAAAATGTAAAAGATAAGTGGGGGCTTCCGGTACTTGCAATGGACGCTGGTTTAAAAGAAAATGAACTAAAGATGCGCAAGGATATAATTAAGGAATTGGTTGCTATGTATGAAGCTGTTGGGGTGAAAAATATCACTACGTGGGATAAAAATTACTCCATCGGCCAGGGAATTCACGAAATGGGCAGTGCACGCATGGGTAATGACCCAAAAACTTCTGTGCTCAACGAACATAACCAGGTGTGGGATGCTAAAAATGTTTTTGTGAGCGATGGCGCATGTATGACATCGAGCGCTTGCCAGAATCCATCACTCACCTATATGGCATTGACAGCACGCGCAGCTAACTATGCAGTAGAAGAATTGAAAAAAGGCAATATTTAAATAGAGTGGAATAACATCAATATAAATTCATATGAAATACAACTTCTTATTTACGGCGATATTAACCGGCAGCTTTTTCGCCGTTAATGCACAGCAAACTGCAAAACCAGAAGATACTGAAATATGGCAACCTGTACCGAAAGTGGTTACGCCGGGTAACACTTTTCGCGATGCTCCCTCTGACGCCATTGTTTTGTTTGATGGCAAAAATCTTGATCAGTGGGTATTGACAAAAGACACAACTTCCAAAGCTAAATGGATAGTAGCCGATGATATGATGACGGTTGATAAAAGTGTCGGAGATATTCAGACGAAAAGAGCATTTATGGACTTTCAGCTACATGTTGAGTACAGGATACCAACCAATATAACCGGATCGGGCCAGGCACGTGGCAACAGTGGTATCTTTTTAGCAGCGCTTCCCTGGGGCGCAGGCGGATATGAGCTGCAGGTGCTCGACAATTATAATAATCCAACTTACGTGAATGGACAGGTGGGGAGTATTTACAAACAATCAATTCCGTTGGCTAACGCGGCGTTGCCTCCAGGCAAGTGGCAAATTTATGACGTTATCTGGACCGCTCCTCGATTTAATGACGACGGCTCTTTAAAATCCCCGGCCCGCGTAACGGCATTTCATAACGGAATTCTCGTGCAGAATAATTTCGAACTGAGAGGCGATACCCCTTACATTGGTCAGCCTGCTTATCGAAAACATGGGCCTTCACCTATTAAGTTACAAGCCCATGGGGACAAAAGCGAGCCGATAAGTTACCGGAATATTTGGGTACGAGAATTATAGTTCAGTATTCGGTTTTCTCATTCAGTAAATAATAATTGCTATGAATCGTTTTTTATTTTGGGTTTCAGGGATAATAATTTTATTTAGCTCCTGCAAAAAGCCCAATTATCAAAAGGCAGTTGACGATCCGGAGCTATACCGTGTTACGGAAAAGAAGTTAAATGACATTGTCCTTGAAAATAATTTCCCGCCGGTTATTGCTTCACGCAACTATGCATATGCCAATATTGCCGCATATGAGGTAATATCTGCCCAGAATCCCAAAAAATTCCGGTCGCTGGCAGGTCAGATCAAACATTTGCCTGCTGTGCCAAAACCTGCTCCGGGTGTTGAAATTGATTATCCGTTTACCTCATTGCTTGCGTTTTGCTATGTAGGAAATGCAGTTACATTCCCCGAAGGGAGTATGGATGAGTATGTAGACGCATTAAAGCAAAAAGCAAAAGACGCAGGTATGCCTTCTGATATATTTGAAAACTCGGTAAACTATTCAAAAATAGTTGCAAAACACATCATGAAATGGAGTAAAACCGATCATTACGCACAAACCAGGTCGGCTAGTAAATACACCGTCACTAGAGAAGAAGGACGCTGGGTCCCTACTCCGCCAATGTATTCCCAGGCATTGGAGCCGCATTGGGGTGAAATCCGGCCTTTAGTACTTGATTCCGCTTCACAGGTGGCCCCGCCTCCTCCACCTCTATTTAATATAAAGGATATAAACAGTCCGTTTTATAAGGACGTGCTGGATGTAAAATCTATCGGCGCACGTCTTACCGAAGAACAGAAACATATAGCAGATTTTTGGGATGACAACGCTTTTAAATTGAACGTTGTCGGACATGCAACATTCGGCACAAAAAAATTCTCACCGGGAGGGCATTGGATGAATATCGTTGGGATAGCCTCAGAAACCTGCAAGGCCGATTTTGGCAGTACTGTATGCGCATATGCTGAAACATCAATCGCGTTATTCGATGCCTTTATCAATTGCTGGTATTTCAAATACAAATACAATTTAGTGCGGCCTGAGACAGTCATTACAAAATATTTGGACCCTGATTGGAAAACCTATATACAAACACCTTCATTCCCGGAATATGTGAGTGGCCATGCGGTTATATCTGCTGCAGCAGCCGAAGTTTTGACCTATCAGTTCGGCGATAACTTTGCCTACCGCGATACTTCAGAAAATGAGTTTGGAATAGCGCCCCGAAGCTTTAAATCTTTTAGGGAGGCGGCGGGAGAAGCGGGTATATCCCGTGTTTATGGCGGCATCCATTTCAAAAACTCCTGTATCGTTGGAACACAGGAGGGGCAGCAGGTGGGGCAACTGGTATTAACCAAATTGCAAATGAAAATCAAAAAGAATTAAAATGAAACTTTTCGCACTTGAATTAAAATGAAAAAAATAACATACATCCTGGCTATATCTCTTATTTGTTTTTGTGCAGAAATAAAGGCCCAGAACTATACAAAAACAGCCGCTGGCATTAGCACATCGGCAAAAAGTACCGATGTTGAAATTCAGTTTTTTACTCCCCGAATTGTAAGGATATTAAAGTCACCGTCAGGTACAACGGTTGTAAAGAACAGTCTGTCCGTTGTCCAGGGTCCAAAAAAACAAGAATTAAATATTCATGCAGATGAATCTTACATTACTGTTAGCAGCAATGCCGTTCAGGTAAAGCTTAATAGGTTGAATGGACAGATAAGCTTTGCTGATGTTAAGGGGAAGCAATTGTTAAATGAGCAAGCCGGGGGCGTAAAGTTTACTCCTTTCAAAGATTCTCTCGAAAATACGTACACGGTGACGCAGGTTTTCCAACTGAAACCAAACGAGGCGATTTATGGCTTAGGACAGCATCAGGCCGGTCACATGAGTCAGCGAAATCAAAAGATCACACTGAAGAATGAAAATATGCAGATAGGCATACCATTCTTGCAATCATCAAATGGCTATGGCTTGTTTTGGGATAATTACTCCACAACCGTCTTCGACGACAATGCGTCTGGTACATCGTTTTCATCCCAAGTGGGTAATTGTGCCGATTATTATTTTATATATGGTGGCAATGCGGATAAGGTGATTGCCGGTTACCGTTATTTAACGGGCGAGGCCCCAATGTTTCCACGCTGGGTATTTGGGTACTGGCAAAGCCGTGAGCGCTATAAAAGCCAACAGGAAGCGGTTGGTGTAGTCAAAAAATACCGCGAGCTAAAAGTGCCCTTTGATGGCCTGGTGCAGGACTGGCAATACTGGGGGGTGGATGAAGCACAATGGAACTCTACCGAGTTTGGCAACCCCAATTACCCGAACCCCAAGGCTATGATTGATAGTGTTCACCAGTTGAATGCTCATATTATTATATCCGTATGGCCATCTTTCGGCAACAAAACCAAAATATGGGCTGATATGAAGGATAAGGGATTCTTATACAGTAATAGTTTTGTAACATGGCCACCCAAGCCGGTTGTACAGGTTTATGACGCATTTAATCCCAAAGCCCGCGATCTTTGGTGGAGCTATACGAACAAAAATATTTTCTCCCTCGGGATGGATGGCTGGTGGCTTGATTCAACGGAACCGGATCATATAAATCCGAAAGAAAGTGACGACAATACGCCAACTTTTCTGGGTACCTTCAGGAAAATGCGCAATGCCTATCCGCTGCTGCACACCGGCGGGGTGTACCGCCATCAGCGCGAAACAAGCTTAGATAAACGTGTATTTATCCTGGCCCGTTCAGCTTTTGCTGGCCAGCAGCGTAACGCCACAACGGTTTGGTCGGGCGATATTCAGTCAGATTGGAGTGTTTTCCGTAAACAAATATCGGGGGGGCTTAACCTTTCCTTAAGTGGTATTCCATACTGGAACACTGATATAGGTGGCTTCTTTGTTGGCGGCAATTACCACAACGGTATTGATGAGGCTTTTAAGGAGTTGTACGTTCGATGGTTGCAGTTTGGTGCATTTTGCCCGATGATGCGCTCGCATGGCACAGATCTGCCGCGTGAAATTTACCAGTTCGGTAATAAGGGGAGCTGGGCATTTGATGCTATCGAAAAATACATCAATCTTCGTTATCGCTTATTGCCCTATAATTATTCAAATGCCTGGGATATTACCGCTAACGGCTCAACGATGATGCGGGGGCTGGTAATGGATTTCCCGGAGGATAAAAAGGTGCTTGACATCAATAACGAATATATGTTTGGTAGAGCTTTCCTGGTTTGCCCTGTTACCGATTCCATGTACACGAGCAAGGTGAGCAATAAAACAGATTTCGATCATATTAAGTCACAACAAGTGTACTTGCCGGCAAATCATACCTGGTTTGATTTTTGGACCGGCAATCAAGTCAATGGTGGACAGTTTGTTAAAAAGGAAACGCCAATTGATATACTGCCATTATATGTAAAAGCAGGTTCGATTGTGCCGCTGGGGCCATTTCAGCAGTACACCAGCGAAAAGAGCCTTAAAGATATTGAGTTAAGAATATATCCCGGCGCAAATGGCACATTTACCATTTACGAGGATGAAAATGACAACTACAATTATGAAAAGCACATTTACTCAACCATTGACCTTAGATGGGATGATAAAGCAAAAACACTCACGATTGATAGGCGAAAAGGAAGCTATCCCGGTATGTTAAAAAGCAGAACCTTTAATGTGATTGTGGTTAAATCAAGCCATGGTGCCGGCGTAGGAATTACGAAGGCTGATAAAATAGTTGAATTTAATGGAATCAAAAAGGTTGTGACATTTTAATAAGTTAAATTGAATTTTAGAAAAAAGGCATACTTGTTAAATGTATTGATAGTCGAATAATTATGAATTATTTGACTATCAATATCATCTCGTTTTAAGTATACGCCGAAATGTTTTTTGGTCGCTATTACGCAATATAACCGGCTTGGATAGTCATTATTTAATCCTATAACTTCGGCGGTGATTCGATCGAATAGTGCGGAAGAATCATCATTTTACGACATTGCTTTTTACAAAAACATGAGTACTACTCAAGTTTTACCAGGTGCCCCCAAAAGTACGGATGTCGAACAATTTTATTGATGATGTGAAGAAAATTGTGGCGTTAAAATGAGATAAACAGTTATCAACTTTATACTCTTGTAGGTTGGTAGTTTGTTTAACCCAATTTTTCCTGTTCCCGCATGATCATTTTATATGTATTCACAGCAGCTTCAGGTACAGGTTTAGCTCGTCTTCTGCTTTTTGTATCAAACCATACAATCTCAACCGTTAATTGGGCTTTCTTTTTCTTAAGCTCATCTACAAACTCATGCACGAGCACCCACTTGGAGCCATCGTCATTGACTTCTTTAATTTTAAGATGAATATAAACGACGTCGGTATATTTAATTTCTCTGAAAAAAATACACTCTTCACGCATCAAAATGGGCGCAAAATGTTGCTCCTCCATAACTTTCAAAGTCAACCCGTACTGGCTGAGCATTTCGATGCGGTGTTGTGACGCTAAATCATAATAGCTACTATGTCTCAAGTGAAAATTAGGGTCGAGATCAGACCAGCGTAAATTGACTTTGAAAGGTGTTGTGAACATCATTCAGTATTTAAAATCATCTAAAATTTATATGTTAATTGCCCCCAGCCCCGAGGCGATCAGGTACGCGTCTTGGCTCTCCATTTTCGTTTAGCCGAAATTTTTCTTTTTATTTTATTGTTCAAGAAATTTCAGTGCACTTTTCACAAACTGCTGCTGGTGCTTTGTTGGATCAGCAGCCATAACGCCCAACCGCATGTTATATGCAGTTTTTATTGTCATTTTAAAAATTCCTCTTCTGTCATTGCGTTATTTAATAATACGCCTGTATTATTCCCTGTTGATACAGCATATGATACAGAACGAATAGGATTCGTACTGTCGCCACAAGCGAATACATTATCCACCGTTGTTTTCTGAAATCCATCTACTTTGATAAGTCCCTGTTCTGTCGATTCACAACCCAATGATTCTGGGATTTTACAGTGTTGTTCAAAAGGAGGTCTTGAATAGATAGCTTTCAATTCAAAACTTGAATTGTCTGAAAAAACTATTTCTTCGACTACTCCGTTTGTGTGGTTCAACGATGTAATTTCCTTTTCAACTATTGAGATATTGTGTCTTTTGATTTCGTCGGTTTGTTCTTGTGTCAATTCCGATTTTCCATTTGTAAATATGGTTAAATCTTTTGTCCAGTTATGAATGAGCCGAGCCAAATGAAATGCACCATATCCATTTGCCAAAATCCCTGTTTTTTGATTCTTTACTTCATATCCGTGGCAATATGGACAATGAATTACTGTAATCCCCCAACATTCAGTAAATCCACCAATGCTTAGCATTTCGTCTTTTAAGCCTGTTGCAAAAACGAGTTTTTTAGCTGAGAACAATTTTCCGGATTGAGTTGAAATCTCAAACCCTCTATCGGTTTTCGTTCCGCTAACGGCAAGGTCAGTTAAGAATTTTACCGTGTCATATTTCAACACTTGCTTCCTTGCTTTTTCCGCAATAACGCCTGGTTTTTCTCCGTCTTGCGTAATGAAGTTATGTGAATGAGGTGTTTGCCGGTTACAAGGCAAACCGCTGTCAATGATTAAAACATTTCTTAATGCTCGTCCCAAAGCCATTGCTGCCGAAAGTCC
>JAICXZ010000123.1 GCA_025934475.1 Mucilaginibacter sp.
GTTCAACGTCGCGCCGTTTTTCATAACCAGTCGAAACGAACCAGCCAATACCGCCGTTATGTTTAAGTGAACTACCTTGGACAGCTTAAACGACTGGAAATTAGCTGCAAGCATCAGGTATATCACTATAATCGCCACGATCAGGCCGCCTGAGAGACTGCTGAGCGTATCGGTAAGGGTTGTACTCATACCCCGGGTTTCGATATTCATCCCCCGTGGTGGTTTACCCATATCTTCCAGTGCCTTGTTGATATCGCGCGTAGCGGTACCAAGATCCTTGTTGTTCAAATTTGCCGTTACCGTAAGCATGGGCAATGCTCCCAGGTCATCATTTTCGCCATAAGTGGTGTCGGTCTTGATGGACGCAACATCATTCAATACAGGGCGCGATTGATTTGGGGTTATCGGAATGCTTCTAATATCATTCATGCTGGCCATCTGGTATTCAGGTACCTGTACCTGTACCGAATATCCAAGGCCTATCTTTTGGTCGAGCCACACATTTTTCTCGGTGTATCTTGAAGAAGATGTGGCGGCAATCAGCGATCGGGATACGTCGTTCATGCTCAGACCCAATTGTGCCACCCGGTCACGGTCTATATCAATATTAATAGAAGGATATTTATATGACTGTCCGATCTGTACATCGCGCAGGTAGTCAATCTTTTTCAGCCTTTCAACCACCTTCAGTGCATAGGCCACATTTTGCGGTTTGTTTTTGCTGATGATCGCGACTTCAATAGGTGTCGGCGATCCCTGGCTCAGCATTTTATCGGTCAACTCAATCGGCTCAAAGGATAGCTTTACAGAAGGCTCCGCACGCTTCATAGCGGCGCGCAAACGTTCTTTCAGATTATCGAGGTCCACCTTGTAGCCTTCGCGGAGGTTTACCTGCAGTACAGCCTCCTGCGGCCCGGCCATAAAAAGGTATATAGGACTGGTTGAGAACTGGCCCGGGTGCTGGCCCACCATAGCTGATGTAACTTCGATATTTTCTCTCCCTACCAATTTTTCCAATTGATGAACGGCATCGAGAGTGATCAATTCGGTCCGTTCAAGACGCGTTCCATCCGGCGCACGAAGTCGTACCTGGAACGTGCCTGAATTTACTTTGGGCAATACGTCGGTTCCGATAAAATAGAACATCAGGAAAGCAAAACCCAGGGCAGTAACCGCATAAAAGCACACCCAGAATTTTTTCATCGGCATCATCTTATCGATCATACCCAGGAACCATAGCCTGAATTTATCGAAACGCGAAAGCTGGTGGTCGGCATCGCCCTCCATAGCTCTTTTTACAGCCAGTTCCTTCTGTTCCCACGAGGTACCTTCATCCTCCAAAGCGAATCCATCTTCATGGCTCTTATCCTCATGAGTGTTTTTCATCACCCAGTTGGCCATCACCGGCACAAAGGTTTGGGCCAGCATATAGGAGGTCACCATCGAAAAAGCTATCGCCAATGACAATGGGAGGAACAATGCTCCCGGTATACCCGACATGGTAAACGCCGGAGCAAACACCGCCAGGATACAAAACAGGATCAGCAATTTAGGGAAGGCTATTTCCTTACAGGCATCCCATATGGCCAATGCTTTGGGTTTGCCCATGGCAAAATGCTGGTGAATGTTTTCGATCGTTACCGTCGATTCATCCACCAAAATGCCTATCGCGAGCGAGAGGCCGCTCAGCGTCATGATGTTGATAGTTTGATGGAATACCCACAAAAACAAGACGCCTGATATAATACAGGTTGGGATAGTGAGGATTACGATGAGCGCACCCCTCCTGTCGCCCAGGAACAAGAGGACCATCAACCCGGTCAGTATAGCACCAATAGCGCCTTCTTCTGCCAAACTCTTCACGGCGTTGATCACATATACCGACTGGTCAAATACGTACGATAGTTTTACATCTTCGGGCAGTACTGCTTGGAAACGCGGAATCGCTTTCTTCAGGTTCTGCACCACTTCCCATGTAGAAGCATCGGCAGATTTAGTGATCGGCATATAAACCGAGCGTTTGCCATTCACCAGTGCATAGCTGGTTGTAATATCGGCGCCGTCTTCCACTGAAGCCACATCCTTCATAAAAACCGTTTGGATGCCGCTTTTGATCAATGGAATATCACCGAAATCTTTAATTTCTTTTAGCGTGGTATTAGTCGGAGTAAAATAATTGAAGTCGCCGATACGAACGTTACCTGCCGGTGTGTTCTGGTTATTATCGCGTATGGCCTGCACCAACTGATCGGGTGTAAGGTTGTGGGCACGCATCAGTTCCGGGTCGGCTTTGATCACCACAGTACGCACGTTACCGCCAAATGGCGCCGGCGAAACCAGGCCGGGTACCGAAGTAAACTGCGCCCGTACATATACGTTGGCCATATCCATCAACTCGTTGTTCGAACGCTTGGAACTGCTCAGTACCAACTGTCCGACCGGTAGCGTTGAAGCATCGAAACGAAGTATAAACGGAGGCTGGGAACCAGGCGGGAATATAGCCTGGGCCCTGTTGGTATAGGCCGTCACCTCCGCGGCGGCCTGGGCCATGTTGGTGCCCTGGTAAAAGGTAAGCTTAATGAGTGTTAAACCCGAAATATTGCGGGTCTCGATGCTTTTTACGCCCGAAACATATAGCAGCAGGTTTACATACTGCTTGCCGAAATAGGCCTCCATCTGGTTTGGAGTGAAACCACCATAAGGGTGCGAAACATAGATAACAGGTAGATTGAGATCGGGGAAGATATCTATCTTGATTTTGTTAACTGCAAAAACGCCGAAGAAAAATAGCCCGGCAACGAGCACCAATACGGTGATCGGCCTGCGCAGCGCTCCTTTTATCAGTCCCATTGAATTGGAATTAAGTTGAATTAAAAATTATTTATAAATACTCCGAAATCGCCTGTTGATGCGGCCTTGTATAAAATTGCCTGCCATACGTTATTATAGGCTATGTCCTTGTCCACTTCGGCCCTATTTAAAGTATACAGGGCCTGGGTCAGATCGACGATATTGGCTAATCCGTTTTTATACAAAGTCGATTTTTGCAGATAAGCATCAGAGGCAGCTTTTACTTCTACAGGTACTTCGTTATAATTCTTTACTGCTGTCGCGATCCTCGTTTCGGCCAATGCCATCTGGTCGTGCAATTGCTGACTTACCAGGTTATATTCGTTTTCGTATTGCTCGGATGTAAACTTCTGCGACTTAACCAGACTATGAACCCTGAACAAGCTGGTAAAATTCCAGGTAACACCTACGCCGAGCAGGTAATTGAAGCGTGTCGGATCAACGCCTGAACCGTAGTTAGAGGTATATGCACTTTGGTCAAGCGCGTATGACGACCCAAAGCCAGATCCTCTGCCCTGGTATACGCCAAAAAGGGTAAACGTTGGATAATTAAATGTCCTTAAATACTTCGTTTCCTCATCACTCACGCCAATACGATTGCGGTAGTATCTTAATATCGGGTGATCGTCGGGGTTAATAGCAGATTGCTGATCGACATTATTAGGAGCCTTGCTCACAAAAACACTATCCAATGTAAAGGTTTGATGTGGCAGCCCGAGGTATAGCGCCAATTGGTTACTTTGATCCAGTACCGTTTGCTGCGCATTGGTGAGCGCGATGCGCGCGTTGGATACCTCGGCATTGGCCAGGGATGAATCCACTCCGGGGTTAAGGCCATTCTTTACACGGGCACCCACCACTTTTTGAATATCAATGGTTCGATTCAGGTTATCTTGCTGGGCTTTTGCCAGTTGTTGAGCCGCCAGCAAATTAAGATAAGCGGCTGCCACTCTCACCTGGTGTTGAAATTGTTCCTGGGCAACGTCGGTTTCATTTTCAGCAACCACTTTACTTTGCACCTTAACTCTTTCAACTGAACGGCCAAAGGCGAAGAAGTCCCAGTTAACGTTGGCCAGGTACAGCGCACCAAAACCGGCGTTCCAATTTTGATTGCCCAAAGTAGGCCCCGCAGAAGATACGCCTAAACCTTTGTACCCATATGACGGACCAAACTGGCCGTTTACGGTACCATAATCTTGCTGAGCCGAGAAGCTCAGATCCGGCAGGTATTCGTTTTTTGTTTCTGTAAGATAAGCCTTTGATGCATTTAGCTGGCTCATTTTAGCCTTAATAGAAGGGTAATTTGCCAGGGCCATCTGCTCGGCATCCTTCATGGTTAGCACCTTTTCCTGCGCAAAAGCGCCGGCGCTAATAAAGGAACCCAGAAAACCCAGTAACAGTAGCTTTGCAGGCAGGTTAAACATGGACGTGTATTTTTGACACGCAAAATTAAAACTATATTTTATATGAATAAAATGAATTAAATTTGTTACAATTATTAAAATTTCTAATATATGAATATAGGCCTTCATCATTTCAGATTAGTGGATGCGATTTCAAAAGAAGGAACATTAACCCAAGCCGCTAAAACACTGCAACTTACGCAATCGGCTCTTAGCCATCAACTAAAAGAGCTGGAAAGAGAGCTTGATGTTGAAGTATTCAGGCGGCACGGCAAAAGATTACATTTATCTGAACAAGGAACCCGTTTTCTGCGCAGTGCAGAAAAAATCCTCGCCGAAGTTAACACACTTGAGGAAGATATGCTCAATTATAAGAGCGGCAAAACGAGTAAGTTAAGCATCAGCATGCAGTGCTATACCGCTTATCACTGGCTGCCGGCTGTCATCAAGCAATACAAACAGCGCTGGCCCGATATTAATATCCAGATCTTATCGGATGCTACACGCCGCCCGCTCGAATATTTGATCAATGGCGATCTCGATGTGGGTATCGTTCGTACCCAAATGGTTAACAACAAAATAAAGTACGAGCCTATTTTTGAAGACAACCTGGTAGCGATTATCTCAAAAGAACATCCGCTGGCGCAAAAGGATGTTATTGAGATCCTTGATTTCCAGGGGCAGGATTTAATTTTGCCCCTTTATGACCCCTCCTACCAGGATACACCGGTAATCGAATCGCTGATACAGGCACAGCACGTAAAGCCGAAAACGCTCTATCGTATTCATTACACCGATGCTACCATCGAGATGGTAAATGCCAACCTTGGCATCAGTGTGATGGCCGATTGGATTGCCGAGCCATACCTTGCCGGACGCAATATAATTGCCAAGCCATTACATCATAGCGTTGCACAGCGCACCTGGTATGCCGCTACCTGTAAGCAAACACCGCCCATTCAAAATTTCCTTGAATGCCTCAAGATTTATTTTGCTGGTAAGGAGATGGCGGCACAAGGTGGTCATGTAAGTGAGAAGCCATCTAAGAAAGTGAAGTTGGTATAATTTGCCGGATTGCTGTTAAAAATAGTTGCCTCTTATCTGCGTTATACAATTAACATGATCCGTAAATTGTGGTTCTACCTTATACTGATTTGCCTCGCCGAATTTTCGCAAGGACAAATGCCTCACAGACCATTTCCTGTACATGCCACTTATACCAGGGGATCTATCAAGCCAAATCATATCAACCAAAAACAGCTTGACCAGGCGACACTTCATTTTTACGAACAATGGAAAAAGCGATATGTGAAAACGGCCTGCACTCCCGGTCAATATTATATCTGGTTTGAAACGAAGGGGGAAAAACAATGTGTGTCCGAAGGCCAGGGATATGGCATGATGATCACTGCGCTTATGGCTAGTGCCGATCCGGAAGTCAAAACTACTTTTGATGGCTTATTTAACTTCTATAAAGCTCATCGCAATAACCACCGGTACCTGATGGCCTGGGCGCAGGATAAAGCCTGCAAAAACATCGATAAAAGCTCTGCTACGGATGGGGATATGGATATAGCTTATTCCCTGTTGATGGCCGATAAACAGTGGGGTAGCCGGGGAACGATCAATTATTTGGAGGAAGCAAAAAAGATGATCCAGGCGATCATGAAGTACGAGATCAACCCCAAAACCTATTCGATCATTTTGAGTGATGCCGTTGAATATGACAGCAAAGACTATTTCGATACAAGAACGTCCGATTTTATGCCCGATCATTTCAAGGCGTTTGAAAAAGCTACTGGTGATAAACGCTGGCGAAAAGTGGTTGACAATAACTACCGGCTGTTTGCCCGCATGGAAAATGACTTTAGTCCGGATGCAGGTTTGATACCCGATTTCATTGTCAATATAAATAAGAAGCCCATTCCGGCAAAGCCTCATTTCCTCGAATCAAAATACGATGGTTATTATAACTACAATGCCTGCCGGGTGCCGTGGCGGATCGCAACGGATTACCTAACGACAGATGACCCAAGGGCAAAAGTCATCAACGATAAGATCAATCGTTGGATACGCGAAACCACCAAGGGCAACCCCGACAATATTTCAGCTGGATATACATTAGAGGGCAATGACATCAAAGGCCGGTATTTTGAGGCGCTAAGTTTCATCGGTCCCTTTACTGTTTCGGCTATGGTAGATAAGAAGAATCAGCAATGGCTCAATGCTACCTGGGATTACCTGGTCCATTTTAAACTGAAGGATTACGATTACTATGATAATAGCATCAAGCTGCTGGATATGATCGTTTTATCGGGCAACTACTGGAAGAGTTAATCAAAACCAGTATATTTGATTATGACGAAGGAAGCTATTATTGAAAGAACGGTAAAAACACTAAGTGAGTTGCCGACTGACAAAGCGGAAGAGGTCGCCGATTTTGCAGACTTTGTTCTAAAGAAGTACGAGGAGCAGATTTTACAAAAGGGGATGTATAAAATCGCAGAAGAAGGCAGTAGCCTTAACTTTTTGAATGAAGATGAAGTTATTTATTCGGTAAAAGATATCAAAGAAAAGTATTAATGCCGAAAGGAAATATTGTTCTCATCCCATTTCCATTTACTGATTTATCAGGCAATAAATTAAGACCGGCATTGGTGTTATCCGAGGATGTATTAGACGTAACCGTCTCTTTCATAACAACTCAATTACAGTGGCAGCAACCGACTGACATATTACTACATCCCTAATCTCAAAACGGCATAAAAAGGGCTTCGCTGGTGAGACTAAATAAAATAGCCACTGTTGACAAATCACTTATTATAGGCTCCATAGGTACTATTTCCCCAATTCAGATTACCGAGTTAAATCAAAAGCTAAAACAGCTTTTCCAGATACCTTGATAATTCAATCTAACAACTAAAGACGCAAAATTTTGCGTCTTTACAAGATTTTCTTTGCTGCCTCTAATCCGCTAGATAGTGCTGCCTCCACAGTACCCATGGCTGGCCCTTCGTATAAATATTCGCCCGCGAAATAAATGGTATTGTTTATTGGTTCTGATAACACTTTTCTTGCGGCATGCGAGTCAACCGTGTCATAAGCGTATGAGCCAAGTGTAAACGGATCGACTGTCCAGTTCACCACTTTCCAGGTTATGAGGTCATTTTTCAGCTCTTCGACCTTTTTATTAAAAATATTGGCCAGTGACCTGATGCCTGTGTTCAACAGTTCTTTATCGCGGAGTGCCTTTTTTCTTTCTGCCGGTATTCCGCCGAGCCAACCCGTAAGCACATTGGAATGGGTGGGATATTGCGTCCACCAGGTAGGTATTTCCTCCCCTGATAAAACGAAGCCGAGGTGCGCTCTGTCCTCTCTTTCCCAAAAAGCATTCTTGAACTCGAGTAGCAGCTTCACTATTGAGCCAAAGCCCATTTGGCTGATGGCGGTATCGTACTTAGCAATAGGTGGCTCAAAAGTTACCGCAGCCTGATGACGTTCGTCGGCTTTTAAAACACCCA
>JAICXZ010000339.1 GCA_025934475.1 Mucilaginibacter sp.
CTGGACGATGCCGCGCTGGAACGGCCGGCGCAGTATCTGCCGGGGCCTATACCGCCGGCGTAATTGATTATTTAATCGAGTCATTAAACGAATGGGAAAAACACCGGGGTGAGGCGGGCGTGCCCACGCATAAAGTGCAAATACCAGTTATGGGCGGCGCCTCGGCCGGCGGCATGACCAGCGTAATGGCTGCTGCGGCGATGAATAACCCACTGACACCTATTAATGAGCCTTCAGCCGATTTAATGGCCGAGCATCCCGAGAATAAATTATATCATTCCTGGGTCGATCTTTCAGGCGGCGATGTGTTTGCCACGATGCTTGATACTTCGGATATAAAACAAGGGTCAATTTTATCAGCCCTTAATTCGTCGTTTATCAGCGGCATAGCACAACGTGTGGTAGCAGAAGACCCTGCCGTTTGGCAGCCCTTGCCGCCATTTATTAAACCGGGGTTGAAATTCTTTACCACGCTAAGTAATTTGCAGGGCTTCCATTACGTGATCCCTTTTAATGATGCTTCGCAAGACGCGCAGAAATACAATATGACTGTGCATAATGACTATGCCTGTTTTCAGCTGGTTGAAAATGATGATGATCCTACGGATGAAGGGTGGATACCCATTAATCTGAAAACAGGTCTGAATGCCGATATCGGTCAAAATGCAGCCATGGCTACCGGTGCGTTTCCTGTCGGACTGCAATCGCGGATAGTAACTCGCGACGCTAAATATGTCAACAATAACCCCTGGCTTCATGAATACCTGGCGCAGAAGCCGTTGCCCGAGGGGGCCTATCAAACACTGAATGTTGACGGTGGTCTGATTAACAACGAGCCTTTCGAAAAGGTACGCGACGTGCTTACCAGTATAACACGCGAAATCCCGGATGAGTATAATGATTTTAACGCCTTTAAATCGACGGTGCTGATGATTCAGCCTTTTCCTACTACACCGCCTAAACCAATTAAAATATCTCCGGATTTGCCGAATGTGATCGGGCTTACCTTGTCGACCATGTTGTCGCAAATGCGCGCAAAGCCGGTTAACCTGGCCAATGCCTTAAAGCCGGAATGTGCAGGACAGTTTTTGATTACGCCTTCGCGGCGTGTTCCGAATGCCGAGGGCGGCGAAACCACGCTTGCGGGTGAAATGGCCATGTCGTGTGGGGTTATCAATGGTTTTGGCGGTTTTATTAACAAAGAATTCCGTATACATGACTACTTCCTTGGCCGTTTCAATTGCAAAATATTCCTCCGCGATTATTTTACAATTCCGGCCGAAGCGCTGGGTAATAATCCCATTTTTACTAACGGATACGTAAATGCCGATCTGGATCGGTTCAAGTCCAAAGCCGATGGAAGCATACAGATCATCCCCCAATTTGGAGACGATGCTTTCTGTGCGTTCCCCAGTTTTAAATTTAGTTCGGGTTCAAACTGGCCCGTGGTTCAGGATAGCGACGTGGAAAAATACCGGCCGGCCATAAAGGCTCGCGTGCAGGCTGTATTGCTAAACATTGCCGATTATGGATGGGTTACCAAAAGTTTGCTTTGGATAGGGGCGAAGCTTGTGATCAACAATACGATTACAGATAAGGTTATCAATGCGATAAAAACCCAATTTCAGCAATGGCAACTGCTGCAGCCGCCAAAAGACAATAATTGATCCCGGAAATAAAACGGTGAAATTGCGTTAAAAATACCGTGTTTTAACCCGTTGCTTAATAGGCTTTGACTATCTAACTTAAGGTGTTATTAGGCAGATGGCTACATCTGTTATCGATTCACCTAAAATCTGTCGGAGGTTAGTATGAAAAAGAACTTGTTCGCCCTTTTTGCCGGTGCCATATGCGTTGCAGCAATTTGGGCCGGTTGCTGCAATTGCCGTAATAATCGATGTCTGATCATATCAGATATTCACTTAAACCCATTTTATACCAGCGACGGATCTTTTAAGGTAGATGATCAACTGGTGAGGCTGTTGCTGCAAAATCCCGATCCCCAAAAATGGGAGAGCATCCTGCAAGAACATATGGCGGCCGATCCGTACAAAAACCTGGCTGGCAATGATTCGGATTATGGGTTGCTGAAATCCGAGATCGATTCGATGTATGCCCGGATTCCGAACCCCGCTTTTATTGTTATAGCAGGTGATTTTTTGTGGCATGGAAACCACAAGGATACAAGCTCTCTGCTCGCAAAGCTTAAACCCGACTCGCTGGTGATCCTGAAGAAGGCGACCATGAATTTCATCGCTTACCTGTTTAAAGGCAAATTCAAGAATGTGCCCATCATACCGGTTTTGGGTAATAACGACACCAATGGATCCGACTACGAGCAGCAGAACCAGGATTTCTTAAACGCTTTTTCGGCTTCCTGGCAGCTAAACGGCCCAACTGTGAATATCGATTCGCTAAGTACGCATGGCTACTATACCTACAGTCCTGCCACATCACCCGGATTGGAGTTTGTGTCTTTAAATACTACGCTCGTCAGTCCATATCAAAACAGGTTTGATACGCACGGGAAGGACTATAACAAAGTATACACCGGTGAGGGCCTCCAAATGCTTTCCTGGCTTCAAAAGAAATTGGAATCGGCGCCGGGCAAAATTTGGATCATTTCGCATATTCCGCCGGGCATCGATGAGTACAATCTCGAAAAGTTGCAAGCAGGTCAAAAGAGTTACACCGGTTTCAACTGGGAAGATACCTGTAACAGGAGGATGGGCAAACTGCTCGAAAAATATGGCGGCAAGGTGAAGTTTTACATTGCCGGGCATACGCACTTTAATGAGTATCGTGTGCTTTATGATGACGATCAAAAAACTCCTTTTGCGTATGTGAGGGTTGTACCATCATTGGGTACCAATCATATTTACAATCCGTCATTTGAAATCGCAAATTTCGACAACAATTATAACGTGCTGGCCGAAACAGAATATTACATGGACCTGGGCAGCAGTTCGCGTCAATGGCGCGAGCTAAATGTAGATGACAAACTAAAAAATGCCACGCCGGAATCTATTTATGATGTTTTGAGTCCGTTTGATAATAAAAATCCGCCAGATGTGCCGGCCTATTATCTGAACTTTTATAATGTTGGGAAACCGGTGGCAATTGGAACGGGCTATCTAAGAGCCGACATTATGCACGTCAAAGGTGAATAGGGGAATCTGTAAAGGCTATTGGGACGCCGATTCGTAGTCATACACCTCGCTTTCGACCAGTTGCGTGAGTATGTTTTTTAAGGCTGCCTCGCGCGCCCACTGTTGTTCGGTGTTGCCGGCATCCTCGCGATACCAGCGGATAGGCTCGTTAATTTCGATGCGTGCCTTGTAAACAAAACCTTTTTTGGGATGCATTTTGGTGCCCTCGTAACTGTTGAGGCCCTCCGCACGGATGATCTTTCCAAAGTTCTTTAATGTTATGTCCAATTGCAGGCATTCATCAAGACTGTTCTTGAAATCCTGTTTGTCCTCAAGCCAGAGGGTCAAATAATCGCCGTTTATTTCGTGTTCGGCAATGCTGATACGACTATAATCATAGTCGACAGAGATCACGAGCCACCAAAGCTCGTCTTTCAGTTTTTGAGATAGTTTTATCATTTTGTTGGTCATTAGTTCATTGGAGAATTGGTCGATAGTCCATAGACCATAGTCCGTAGTAAAATTTGATTACCATGGACTATGGACCATCAACTATGGACTTAAAGAAAGCGCGGCGTCCAGGTGGGGAAATGCTTTCGAATTTCGGCGATGGCGTCCTTATGCTTTTTGCAGGCTTGGAGATAAGCATCATAGCGAAGTGTCGATTCGGTTTTAGGTTGATTAAGGGTTTCGGTTTGGTCGCGAAGTGCGGAGTAGATAAGGTGCATCTTTTTAGTTTATTAGTTCACTTTTTCATTGGTTAATTGGTCGATAGACCATGGTCCATAGTCCATAGCAACATTCGAATCGCCATGGACTATGGTCCATCGACTATGGACATATTTCTCCCACGGAATTTTCTTTAAATTCTTTTGTATTCATTCTTGATATTGTTAAAAATTGTATTACTTTAGCGAAGAATAACAGAACAAATATAAAGAATAGTCTGTATTTAATTCAAGAAATAATCCAGAAAAGTTATCCACAATTATGGAAGAGCAAAGCAAGCCAAACAAAGTAAAGAGGGTTCGTCCTGAGACATTGGAGTTTATAATCTTGTATAATCAGCTAAGAGGGAGGGCTTTTAAGGGGAATGGGGAGCTGGCCGAGGTGCTGGGGTTTAACTCTCCGGCATCGATAACCGAAATAATAAAGAGCCGACAGAATATTGATCCCGATAAACTCAGTATTTTTAAAGAAAAATACAAAGAATTCTTATCTATAGCCAAGCCTGCGGTAAATAATCAGCCTATAGTACAGAGTTATGAGGGCATACCCATGTATGAGGTGGTGGCAACTGCTTCAGGGGTTGAGGTATATAAAGATATCAACGACACGACGCCGATAGGTCACATGAACTTCCCCGGCATCGAGGATTGTGACTTTGCCCTGCCGGTATGGGGGCACAGCATGTATCCCTACCTGGAGAATGGCTGTTGGGTAGCGCTAAAGATGATCCACGATAAAAAGATCCTTCCGGGCGAGGTGTACTATATAGAGTGGGGCGATTACCGGATGTATAAACGGTTGCTGGTGGGCGATAATCCCGATGAGGTCATCGCGCATAGTGATAACGTCACGGAAATGGTCGGCAATCGCCTAAAATATGCTCCCTTTGTGATTAAGATTGACGAGATCAAAAAGCTGTGTTTGGTGAAGGATATTCATA
>JAICXZ010000331.1 GCA_025934475.1 Mucilaginibacter sp.
ATATCTTCGCTGTAATCAAGTTCGCGATCCTTTAGTCCGGGGAAGGAGCGTACCCCGATAATATCAGCGTATTCACCCATTACGGCTGCTGCTTCACGAATATGTTCAACGGTGCTGCCATTCATGATGGCGCCATCCTGCAATTCAAGTGCCCAGCCTTCTTTATCCATGTTCAATACCATCACATTCATGCCCAGGTTCATGGCGGCCTTCTGTGTACTCATGCGGGTACGCAGGCTGGGATTAAGGAAGATCAAAGCCATAGTTTTGTTCTTGCCTAAATCTGCATGTGCATACGGATTGCGTTTCAATTCAAGCGCTTCTTTGGCCAGCGCATTGATGTCGGTAACGTCGTGAACTGAGGAAAAAAGTTTCATACACCTCCCGGCCTCCCCTTTGCAAGGGGAGGTGATGTTTTTATTGTGTAACAGTTGAATGATTTAATATGGTAGTAAATGCTTCCAAAAACCTGTCGGCATGTGCTTTCGTCAGGTTCAAAGCAGGCAGGAGTCTGACCACATTTGGTTTAGCCTCTCCGGTGAAAATATGATGCTTGTTAAGCAATTCTTTACGTACATGAGCCAGTTCTTCGGGCAACTCGATACCGATCATTAAACCCCGGCCGCGAACTTCTTTTACCTGGTCGAATTTCTTCAGCTCGGTGATCAGGTATTCGCCAACCTCGCCGGCGTTTTGGAGCAAGTTATCTTGCTCGATCACTTCCAGCACAGCTAATCCGGCTGCGCAAGCCAAATGGTTGCCACCAAAAGTGGTACCCAGCATACCATAAGAAGGCTGGATTTTTGGTGATATAATAATGCCGCCGATAGGGAAGCCGTTACCCATGCCTTTAGCCATGCTATAGATATCGGCTTTGACGCCTGCATAATCGTGCGAAAAGAACTTGCCTGTCCGTCCGTATCCGCATTGAACAGAGTCCGCGATGAATACGGCATTATGCTGGTCGCAAAGCGTTCTGATCTTTTGCAGGAAGCTTTCGTTAGCTACATTGATACCGCCAACACCCTGGATGCCTTCGATAATTACAGACGATATTTCGTTTCCGCTTGTTGCAAATAATTGCCCGAGAGCAGCTTCATCATTCCAGGGCAGAAAGATCACATTATCAGTTTCATTTACCGGCGCAACTATCTTTGGGTTATCAGTAGCGGCAACAGCCAGTGATGTCCGTCCGTGAAAAGATTTGCGGAAAGCGATGATTTTCTTTTTGCCATTGTGGAAAGAGGCAAGCTTTAATGCATTCTCATTAGCTTCAGCACCTGAGTTGCAAAGGAATAACTGGTAATCCTCATAACCTGACACATGACCCAATTTTTCAGCTAATTGCTTTTGCAGGGGTATCTCAACTGAATTTGAATAAAAACCTATTCGGTGCAACTGATCTTCCAATCGTTTTACATAATGCGGGTTGGTATGACCAATACTAATCACGGCATGTCCGCCGTACAGATCAAGGTACTCGGTGCCCTTGTCGTCATAAACCAAACTGCCAACACCTTTTACGATGTTGATCGGGTTGATCGGGTAAACATCAAATAGTTTCATTCTTTTTGAGGTTAAAGGTGAAAGGCGAAAGGTAAAAGGTTATTCGTCTCTCACTGTATAAATAGTTATTCAAAATTCATTAAAACGCAGTCGCTTTTAGTTTCAAGCCAGCTGATTCCTCTAATCCAAAAAGCAAATTCATGTTTTGAACCGCTTGTCCTGAAGCCCCTTTAAGTAAATTGTCTAAAATGCTGACTATAAATAATTTATTTCCATGCTTTTCGACTTGCAAAAAACATTTGTTGGTATTCACAATCTGCTTCAGGTCGATACTCTTCTTAGTCACATGGGTGAATGGATGGCCATCGTAATAATCCTGAAATAGCTTTAATGCTTCTTCAGCGCTTAGATCCGAATCGATATACATCGAAGCAATAATACCCCTGGTATAATCACCACGATACGGGATAAAATTGATCGCTTTATCAAAGCCCGGCTGCAATTGTTTAACTGATTGCCCGATCTCCTTCAAATGCTGGTGATCGAATGCTTTGTAAACCGATAGGTTATCGTTCCTCCAGGTAAAGTGCGTGGTTGTTGAAGGACTTTGCCCCGCACCAGTAGAGCCTGTGGTTGCGGTGATATGAATTTCGCCATTCAACAGACCCTTAGCTGCTAATGGCAGCAGACCTAACTGTAAACAAGTCGCAAAACAGCCCGGATTAGCAATATTCTGAGCTTTTTTTATTTCTTCACGATTCAACTCCGGCAAGCCATACACAAACCTTTTGGAATTGTGCTTCGCATTTTGAGCCAACCTGAAATCCTGGCTAAGGTCAATGATTTTTATGCTATCCGGGATGGGATTAACATCCAGAAACTTCCTTGCGTCGCCATGACCAACGCATAAGAACAAAACGTCGATATCGTTTGAAAGTTCTGAAGCAAATTTGAGGTCAGTGTCACCTAACAAGTCTGTATGCACATCGTGGACGTAGTTACCAGCGTTACTATTGCTGTGCACAAAGGCAATTTCCACGTTAGGGTGATTCACCAGGATGCGCAGCATTTCGCCTCCGGTGTAACCAGCTCCGCCAACAATTCCTGCACGTATCTTAGAGGTTGATCCTGTCATTTTTGGTAGATGGATATGAGTATAAAATAAATTCGAGGTCGCTTTGCTCTTTATTGCTGATAAAGTGCTTTTGACCCGGTTTAATCTCGATTCCTTGTTCCGGTTTCAGCTCGTATTCCTCGCCATCGATCAGGAAAATTGCGCGGCCTTTAAGTATAAAAAATACCTGGGTGGCGCTTTCGTGATAATGCAACTGTTCAGCAGTATCAGGCGGCATCAGTTCCTGCTTCACCGATAACGCGTCCGTATCGATATAATTCCAGCCATAGCAATCGTCGCCCCATTTGTAGTGGCTTACGCAATCACTTTTGGAAAACACCAGGTTGGCCATCGTTTAGCTGTTTACTTTGTGATAGATCATTACCTGGTTACCGAAGATCTTTGAGAATCCTTTAACATCCTCGCCGGTCCACGCATTGTTCATCTCGCCGTAGCTGCCGAATTTGCTCGACATCAAATCATGAGATGATTCAATACCGGTTACCTGGAAACGGTATGGGTGCAACTGCACAAATACCTTTCCGCTTACATTTTGCTGGGTATCGCTTAAGAATGCCTCGATGTTACGCATAATTGGATCGTGGAACTGTCCTTCGTGCAGCCAGTTGCCGTAGAACGATGACAATTGATCCTTCCACGAAAGCTGCCACTTGGTCAATACGTGTTTTTCCAGTGTATGGTGCGCTTTGATGATGATCATCGGCGCAGCAGCTTCGAAACCTACGCGGCCTTTGATGCCGATAATCGTATCGCCCACGTGTATATCACGACCGATACCATAAGGCTGCGCTATAGCCTGCAAAGCTTGTATAGCCTGAGTGGGGTGATCATATTTTTGACCATCCAATGCCACTAATTCACCTTTTTCGAAAGTCAGTTCGATATTTCTTGAACCGAATTCGCTAACCGGGGTTGGCCATGCTTCTTCGGGCAGCCCCAAGTTGGAGGTCAAAGTTTCCTTACCACCAACAGAAGTTCCCCAAATACCTTTGTTGATTGAGTATTTAGCTTTCTCGAAGTTCATATCAACACCGTGGTTCTTCAGGTATTCGATCTCTTCTTCGCGGCTCAGTTTCAGGTCGCGGATAGGAGTGAGAATCTGAACATTCGGTACCAGGATGTTGAAGATCATATCAAACCTCACCTGGTCGTTACCTGCGCCGGTGCTGCCATGGGCAACGTATTCGGCACCAATCTCTTTGGCGTAGTTGGCAATAGCCGTAGCCTGGCTCACACGCTCGGCACTTACCGAAAGGGGATAGGTGTTATTTTTCAGCACATTGCCGTAGATCAAAAAGCGTACACAGCCGTTGTAGAAGTTTTCGGTCTCGTCAACTACATGGTGCGACGTTACACCCATGCGGTATGCACGCTGCTCCACATTATATAACTCCTCGGCACTAAAACCGCCGGTGTTTACGATAACCGAATGTACTTCCAGACCCAAGTCCTGAGTCAGGTATATACAACAAAACGAGGTATCTAAACCCCCGCTATACGCTAAAACTACTTTCTTTTTCATATTTCTATTGAGGTGAAAGGTTAAAGGATAAAGGTGAAAGGTTAATTTTCATCCCTTAAGTGTTTTATAAAAGCAATTAACATCGCTTTAACCTCATTTATTTCTTTATTAACTATATTGTATATGTCCTCGCCTATAAAACCAAGGTCGCAGATTAGGTAGCATGTATATTCAACTTCGTGTGCTGACCCCAAAGCATTGTCAAGGTAATGAGCAAAATCTTTGTTTGTATTCTTGCCACACCCTTCAACAATATTTAAAGGAATTGAATAAGTTGATCGCCGAAGTTGATTTGATAAAGCATACCGTTCTTCAGTCGGCATTAATGGTAAAATATTGCTATATACCTGCTTAGTTAGCAAATGAGATTTTTTCCATATTTCCAATTTTTTATAATCTCTCATCTTTTATTCGACAAATTTACCTTTCGCCTTTATCCTTTTACCTTTCGCCTAACCAATAATTATTTATCAAATATCTTCGCTAATGGTAATGCCAAAAGCAACACAATCTTTCCCGATCTCCTCAAAGCATTCTCGATACGCTCAAGCAATGTTGCTTTGTGCGTTATCTTTTTCATCTTATCCTCAAACTCTTTTTGCTTTTCGGCAGGGTCAAACAGCATGGCGGTGCACATGCAGTTTTTGCGTTCCTTGCTCATCAGGATATCGTAGTTGACGCAGCTCTTGCAACCAGCCCAAAATTCTTCGTCATCGGTCAATTCGGAATAGGTGAC
>JAICXZ010000255.1 GCA_025934475.1 Mucilaginibacter sp.
GCACTTCTCGATGTATTTTACCCTTAGCCGCCAGGGCCTCCATCGCTCCATCCGTGCCCGCCGCGAGCGAAGCGAAGCACACTAGAAGAGACTCAAAGTCAGCATGAAAATGGATGATCGTCGTATTTTGGTTGCTGGGGGCGGTGTTTTTGTGTACGACAGGAGCCGAGGCCCTTTATTCAGATCTTGGTCACTGTGGCCGCAAAAACATCCAGGTGAGCTGGATATTTGTGAAATCAGCATTATTGCTTAATTACCTTGGGCAGGGAGCATGGGTATTGAATCATGCCTCGGGAATTAAATTTGATGCTGTCAATCCATTCTATTCTATCGTGCCGCATTTCTTCCTGATACCAAGCGTAATCATAGCCACATTTGCCACCATTATTGCCAGCCAGGCGTTGATCAGCGGCTCATTTACGCTTATAAGTGAGGCTATCAGCATGAATTTATGGCCGCGTATCGAGGTTAAATATCCCTCAAACATCAGGGGGCAGATATATATTCCGTCTATCAACTGGGTGTTGTGTTTGGGCTGTATTGCGGTAACGCTTTATTTTCAAACGTCTGAGCATATGACGGCTGCATACGGCTTTTCTATTACTATTGCCATGTTGATGACAACTCTATTGATGTCATACTATATGCGTTATAAGAGACACTGGCCACTGTGGGTGGTGATAATTATACTGTGCGTTTTTGTCACAACGGAATCCTCATTCTTTATATCCAACTCGCCTAAGATTCTTAAAAGATTATTCTTCCTGGTGTTTGAGTTCGGACTGATATTTACGATGTACGTTTGGTTCAAGGCTCGCAAGATCACCAACCGCTTCCTCAATTTTATCGACTTGAAGGATAAAGTTCCGATGCTGAATGCACTGAGCGCTGACCAAACCGTATCCAAATTTGCTACCCATCTGGTTTATCTCACTAAAGCAAACAACAGCAAACAGATAGAGGAAAAAATATTATACTCTATCCTGAGCCGAAAACCAAAGCGCGCCGATACGTATTGGTTCCTGCATATTGAACGTATGGATGATCCGTATACTATGGAATACAGCGTGGAAGAGATTGATCCTGGCAAAATTATCCGGGTTGAGTTCAGGCTCGGATTCAGGATACAGCCGCGTATCAACGTGCTGTTCCGGAAAGTCGTTGAAGACATGGTGAGTCGCAACGAGGTTGATATCCTGAGTCGTTACGAATCACTGCGCAAGTTTAATCAAACGGCCGACTTCCAGTTTGTCATCATCGAGAAATTCCTGTCGTACAATAACGAATTCAGTGTTAAGGAAAGCTTTATCCTGAATAGCTATTTTGCCATTCGTAAGATAGCCCAGACAGAGGCCAAAGCCTTTGGTTTGGATACAAGCGAAACCCGTATTGAAAAAATACCTCTTGTAGTAAAACCGGTGACAAATATTGTGCTGAAAAGGGTCGACGCACAGAGCCATCACATGCACGAGATGTATTAACTGTCATTTTGCCTGCCATGTAATATTTTAAATATTATTACAAGATATTATCGCAGGCGGCTTGAGTTTTCCACACAAATAGCGTTTTTAATAACAAAACGCTATTTTTTTTATCTATGCCGACAAATATTTAGTTTAAAATATTTTTTCCGGCTATACCTACTAATCAGTCAGGGCGAGGGCGTTGGGTAAGTATTATTTTTGTTAACCGTCAAAACCTGCACGGGCAAATGTTGTTATACCTACCATGACCGAAAACGTTTTTTTATTGACAACCCATTCCAACAACCTGTGCAGGGATATGATCCATGCGCGGGAGAGCGGACTGAAGTTGCGGGTATTTTGCCTGGATAACCAGCCATTTGACCCCGATGGCGGCGAAATACAACTGTACGGCCGGGGTGGCGGTAGCTTATATGCCTTTGAAAGTGTAAACATCACCGAGGACACAGCCCTCGAAATAGTGGACGCTATCCAGTGGTATGCCAGGTATATTGATTGCCCCGACCTTGATGTCACTGCTGATGATCCGCGGCCACTTCGCCAAATGGCTATTTAAAACATTTTCCCCTAATTTTACCGTTTAACCAGGCTGGTCCTTATCAGCTCTCTTAATATTTTGTTCAAAATGAGCAACCTTAAAGAACAACTTTATAAAATGTGTATCGACTACGTACAAAAGCGGATCAATGAAGCCAAACTAGGCATTGAGGATGCTCAGTATGCAGCCATAGAGGAAACCAAAAGCAGCGCCGGCGATAAATACGAGACCGGGCGCGAAATGATGCAGCAGGAAACCGACCGTAACCAAGGTTTGTTAAATGAAGCTAATAAGCTGATGGTTGCATTGAGTAGGGTCAATTACAATACAACCTCAACCACTGCAGATGCCGGTAGCCTTGTCACTACAAACAATGGCAGTTTTTTCGTAGCCATCAGTGCAGGTAGCCTTACTGTCGACGGTAAAGTATTTTTTGTCGTTTCACCGGCATCGCCAATAGGTGCCAAATTAGCAGGTCGTAAAGCAGGGGATGAGTTCAGTTTAAACGGCCGGGACTATAGAATAGAAAGCATTTCCTAATCGGGCATCATATACTTCTGAAACTGATTTTCGATTTCCCTTGCCCTGGTTATTAATGTTTCATCTTCAATAAAGTCACTAAGGTCGGCTTGCCGGCTGATGAGGTTTTGTTTGTAGATGGCATTGAAAGGGCAGTAATGAAGATTGAAGCCCCAGTTGTCGTGTAAAAATGTGTAAACCGGTTTATCGCCCATCTGGAGCAATGAATAATTGACAACCAGGTAATCTTCAGGCGAGAGGCGATCCAGCGCGCTCAGGATGCGCAGGTTATAATCAATCCAAACCTTGATAAAGTGTTCGGCATTATTTTTATAGTACCTTTTTTTGTGCCGTCCCCGTCTCAATAGCTTCCATCTAAGCCTGTTAAACAGACTTCGGTGATCAAATTTTTTATCGATTTCTTCCCAGCCCCTTTTTAGCAACGAGTTTACTACGGCGAGGTAGTCCCGAACAATTACCAGGTATTTGGCATGGGGAAGTAGTTCCCGGTAAGTATTCAGGAAAAGACAAGTGCGGGGCTCTTTCCAGGCCCATTGGTCGTAACGGCCTTCTTTTATCCGGATAATGGCCTTCAGTTTTTCCAGCTCGTACTCCGAGATGGCCAACGGCTTTTCGTAAATAAGGCCCGAATTATCAAAACCGTTATTTAGCAGTATCTCCTCGTGTAATTTTAAAAATTCACGGTCTTCAAAGTGCCCCTCTTTATTAGCATTGCTTGCTTCTACCAGGGTTTCGCCGACCTGTAGCCCGCAGCGGTGCAGCCAATGCGTAATTAAAGAGGTGCCCGAGCGGTGCATGCCTGCTATAATAAGTATTCTCGAATGCATGATCAGTTTATACTTTCCTTCAATCCCTAATACACTTAACAAATAGTTTTACGAAACGTGTGCATAAGTGTTGTACATATATTTTTCCTTGACAATGCTCCTGATGATGAACGCGCATATTTCGTTAGTGCATTCCTTAGGGGTCGATTTGTGCGTGTTTACGTACAGGTCGGGGTTTTCGGGGATCTCGAATGGATCGTTGACACCTGTCAGATTGGATAGTTTATCCGGGTGATCCGCTGGTAACAGCGCTCTCCTATAAAGGCCCTTGGTGTCGCGTTTAACCAGCGTTTCAAGGTCACAGTCAATGTGGATCACTTTGACGTTTTTATAACTGCGGACAAGTTCTTTCCGGATTGAATCGTATGGATTAATGGCACTTACAACCGTGACGATATTGTGCTGTGAGAATTTATTGGCAATAAGGCCCAATCGCCTGATGTTCTCAAAGCGGTCCTCCATGCTATAGCCAAGATCCTTAAACAGTTTTCGGCGATATTCATCGCCATCTATGATCTCAATAAAAATGTTTTCAGCCGCAAGTTTGTTCTTAACTTTTTCGGCCAGTGTTGATTTTCCGGCTCCTGATAGCCCGCAAAAAAGTAATATCATATTAGGGGTGCTTATTTTTTCATTTATAGGCGCTATTACTTTTCGGGGTATTAAACAATAAGATACCTACAACCTGATAAATATTCAAATATTGTGTAAAAGCGGATGAAAACGGTGTATGTATCGATTAATTTACAAAATGCCTGTAGCATATTCGCGTAATACTACGTAGCAAATACCGTGCTAACACTACTGCCTCTGCTACAATGGGTTAGTATTTTTGAGTTAAAGACCTTAGAACAATGAAGAAGCTCATATTTATAGATGATAGCCAGCTCGATCATTATATTCTGAAACGGATATTGCACAAGTATAAGCTGGCTTACGAAGTAAATTGTACCGCCGATGGTGAAGAGGTGATCAGGTACCTTAAACAGCACAAGCGGAACAAAAATATCCTGCCGGATGTGATCCTGCTCGATCTTTATATGCCCCAATTTGACGGCTGGACGTTTTTAGAAAAAGTTCAGGAATTATATCAGCAATTATCCAAGCCCATTAAGATCTATATCCTGTCGGCCTCAATTAACCCAAAAGACATCGATCGCGCCAAGAATTTCCCGGTAGTAAGATCGTTTGTCTTTAAGCCGATCACCAAAAACGCACTGGAAAAGCTGGTGGATGAGGAGATGACGGCGTAAACAGCAAATTTTAAAAAATTGTGTCATTTCGACGAGCAGAGCGGTTGGCGTGAGGCGCATGGCGTGAGGAGAAATCTTTTCGAACGGGCAAAGCAATAGGGTATTCGCAGCCAGCAATAAATATTTGGATGAATTACAACCCAAAATGCTTTCCCATCGCCTCGCTATAATCAGCCAAAGCCAGTTCAGGCGCAGGCAACTCCGGGTGCCATAGTTTCTCCCACTCAAAGCTGTAATAGCCTGCGTAGTTGTTTTTTGCCAATAGGTCGATAGCCTCGAATATGGGCACATCGCCTTTCCCTAAAAACACATAGTTCATCTCGCTGCCCGAAACTTTGGCGTCTTTAATATGCGTATGCCGGATATATTTCTTCAGCCGTTCATACACCAGCGCCACCGGTTCTTTGGTTATCGACCACATATTCACCACATCCCATATCATGCCCACATGTTTATGCTCCACAGACTTTAACACCTTTTCAAGATCCTCCGAATGCACCAAATCCCCATGTGATTCAATCAGCACAGATACCTTACTTCCATTGGCCTATTGGGCCAATTCTAACAAGTTCTTAGCCATCACATCCATGGTTTCCTCTTTACTCCGCTCTTTCAGAAAATTATTAGGGAACACCCGGATGAACGGGCATTCAATTTCATTGGCCAGGTCGATGAAGTGTTTGGCCGCATCTAGGTTTTTCATTCGCTCGGCCCCTTCCGGAAAATGCAGGTTTGCCGATGAACCCAGGTCGACGAACTTGAGCCCGTTATCCGTCATCAGCCGCATGGTGGCTTTCCGGTTTTCGGAAGTTTTAAACTCATCGCATAGCGGAAGATCCATTTGCCGTTTAATACCGCGCAGTTCAATACCCTGGTAACCATATTTCGCAGCAAAATCTACGATTTTCTTAAAATCCCAATCGGGGCAACCGAGGGTGGAGAAGGAGAGTA
>JAICXZ010000419.1 GCA_025934475.1 Mucilaginibacter sp.
CCGACACGCACCTGTTTAAAGGCAGGCTCCAACTTCACAAAACCGGCGACTATGTTGCGATAATAATGAAAGGAGAGGTCATAGGCTCGATACCAGAATCCGAATTTCAAATACTTATAAGCAGCCAAAATATGCTGGCCGCCTCACACTAACCAAAGCAGGTATCCAACCAAAGCCCCGCCCAATACCACAAAAGCACTATTTACTTTCCTGAAATAAAAAGAAACAGCAAATCCGGCTATTGCGATCAAAATAGTCTTCCAATCATAAATCGATGATCGGCCCATATCCACACAAATTGCCAGTATGAGTGCGATAGATCCCATATTAACCGTATCCAGAAAAACCGACATGGTTTTTGATTTGCGCAGACGTTTAACCAGTGGATTCAACAAGCCCACAAACACAAATGATGGCAGAAAAATCCCGATTGTAGCGCCAATTGCGCCTTTGATCCCGTTCATTTGCCAGCCGATAAATGTTGCAGAAGAAAACACTGGACCCGGAGTAAACTGCCCCGCCGCAATAGCATCGATCAATACATGTTTTGTAAGCATCCCAGTTTTAACCAATTCGGAATCAAGAAATGCGAAAAGCACATAGCCGCTGCCATAAAGTATCGAGCCGATTTTGAGGAAGATCCAGAATATCCGCCAACTGGATGGGGGACGTATTTCGGCAAGCAGCATCAGCGGCAGGATAACCGGCACAGCTTGCGATTTCTGCTTCGCAAGGTGGATCAATATACCGAGTAAACCGGCTCCGAATAAGATATAAAGATCATTAATACCCAATATCGCCAGCACGACACAGGCAACGCCGATAATACCCAACTCAATGTTTTTTAGTGCTTTACGCCCCAGGGTTATCATCAGCGCAACAACGATACCGATAATTGCTGGCTTAATACCATAAATAAAGGGGGCCACCTGCGGCAGTTGATCATAGTTTTTATAAGCCCAGGCTAATATGCCCGTTAGAAATACAGCGGGCAGTATAAAACAGGCTCCCGCTACCAATAAACCTTTCCAGCCGGCGCGTTCATGACCGCAGTGAATCGCCATTTCTGTGGAGTTAGGGCCGGGAATAAGATTGGTAGCGCCAATAAGATCAAGAAAATGTTCGTGCGTCATCCATTGCCGCTTGCGTACTATTTCCTCTTCCATCATGGCAATGTGCACAGCCGGACCGCCAAAGCCAATAAAGCCCAGCTTCAGGAAAACTTTAGATACTTCGCGTAATTGTGATTTGTTATCAGCCAAGGGAGCAAAATGAGCAGCTAAAATATTGATCTTTTATTAAGTTATTGTTAGACCTTCGGCGTAAACTGCGCCAGATCGTAAATCCCAAGCGATTTCTCAATCATAACAACTTTATCAACCATGTGTTCGAAACCGTCTTCACCAAAAAGCTTGTGTTCGTTGTTTTCAAATTCTTCACCCAGGGCATCATACTCATGTTGCGAGACGATCTTCCTGAATTCGGGGAACAGCACCGTATCTTCGCGAGCTTCATGAGGGCGGTACATTACATTAAAACTGGTAAGCACCTGGAGTAGTTTCTGGTTTTCACTATCAGTCCGATTGCGCGATTTGGTCAGCTGCATAACCTGGTCTGTCAATGTACGTCCTGCATTGTGTTGCTTTAAGAGCGTGTCAACTAATTCTGTCATCGTATTTGCCTTACGAAATCGCGTAAACAAATAGTTTTCCTCCTGCTTTTCATGGTAATCCTCAACAAATTTTCGGATAACATCAGCCGCACTGGCCAACGCTACAATAGGGAATTTTCGCTTACTTTCCAGGTGCTGCCGGCAGTGATCATAGATCAGTAAAACTCTGTTCAGCAACCCGTGTTCTTGCATAAGATCTTCCGGCGGTGATACTTTTTTATCCTCGTCATCAGCTTTAAAACCAGATAACATCGCGATGCCTGCTACTCCTGATATGGCTGTAAGTTTAATGGTTGTCCCAATGAAGCCGCGGCGGCTTTCATCAATTCCGGTGTTTTTCATAAAAGGCGATTTCCTTTAAAACGCCTGCGGGCCGATGGGGTTTTTACGAAAAGTATATTTCAGTAGCAAAATAATTAGAAGAGTCATGGCAAAATCGGTCCTGTATTCGTGAGCAAAGGCCCAGAAACCCTTATGTTCCAAAATAGGCATTTTAGTCGTGACAAATGCCACAATCATAATGATGAGCAAGGGGATAACAGCAAAACGAATCAGAATACCCGCCAGAATCAATACCCCACAGATGATTTCAAATGAACCGGTAAAATAAGCCCAGAATTCGGGATGCGAAAACCCGATCTTAGCAAATCGCCCTGGTCCGATTTCAACTGGTGTTACAAATTTCTGAATGCCTTCGGAAAGGAAGACTGTCCCCAGGATGATACGTGGGAGAAGCAGGAATTTAGCAGGCGACTTCTGAAATAATTCCATAAACAAATAACTGTTTGCTTAAACTATTTATCAATTCTGTAAAAATATTGAAATACCGACTAGTAGCTAAACTTAAACTTCTTCAGATCGGGCAAATGCTTCTTTTCGCGTTTGAGTTCCAGTTGGTAAATCGTCTGCGCAAGATCGCGCATAAAAGGCAGGCACACAGTTTTATATTCGTACTTATTGTCATTATAGATTTCGTCATCATTGGACTGCACGACAGCCGATAGCATAAATTCAACCTTATTTTTATAATCGACGATGTATGCGTTGTCGATATCATAACCATATGAATCACCGATCTTATTAAAGATTCTGATATGCGGATTGATGACAGCTAAACTATCGCCGCCATAAAACAGCCATTTGCAGTAAGCCGGAAAATATTCCGGCGGACTGTATGTTGGATGCTCGCTTTCGGTTGGCCACATACTCATGTATTTGTAAATGAACTTGTATTGATCTGGTGTGAGGTTGAACCGTTCGTTTTCAGGATACAACTCAGGGAAAAGCAATCTTTTCAAAATCGCCTGCTGATCTGCAAGCGGATAAATGTTATTATGTGAAAAATCGAACGGCTCCATCACCAGTTTATCGTCTTTATCCAAATAGCCTTTACCCATAATCATGTGTTCCGGATGCATAGGATATTCGTTAGGATCATAAAGCGCAGGCTTATGGTAAACCAGTTTTTTGCCATCATAAAAATCGATTGGGTTAGTGTGCTTGGTGCTTTCGCCCTTATCTCCAATAGCCAGTCGACCGATAATGCGGGTGCCGGTTAACCCATATTTTTTAAGTTTTTGATTCATCTCCTCACGTCCCACAAACTCATAAAGACGATTATAAGCATCGTTATCGCTTACCAATAAAATCTTCTTGATATAATTTTCGATGCTGGGAAGACCATTTTTTGAAGAAGTATCCTTTTTAACCTTCGTTTGTCCGGCAAAGGCGCTGTCCGTTATCATGGTCGATTTTATGGTGAAGCCTTTGATTTTTAACTCGTTCAGCTTTTCAAGAGCAAAAATCGCCGTAGGTAGTTTCACTGTACTGGCAGGGTAGAAGTAGTGATTAGGATTGAGCCGGTAGCTGTATGATTTGAAATGCGGTAGGCTATTCTCGTCACGGTCTATCTGGGTATAAAGTATTTGCACCTCATTATGAGTTGGATGATTTAAAACGTGATTAAACAAATCGCGATGCGATTCAAGCAGGTCTTTCAGGAAAACAGTGTCGATTTCCTGAGCGGAGGCCATTATGGAAAGCATTGATAATAAACACGTAAGATAAAGTTTCATTATGGGGTAGTTGATTCAGTTAAATTAAGTTTATTGAGTTGATTAAGTTACAATTTTAAGAGATTAAATCAATCATACGGCGTTGACTCAACCAATCAACCACTTAACCTAATCAACTAACGCAATTTGTAAATCCCCTCACCAAACCCTACCTTTACGCCGCTTTTGGTTCATCCGGCAATCTATTGCTGAATGATTAAAAGGGAACCGGGTGCAAATCCCGGACTGTCCCGCAGCTGTAAACTCCGCAACCGAAGCCCAATCATTGCCACTGTCCCGACTTTGTCGGGGTGGGAAGGCCGGGCGAGGGGAGTAAGTCAGAAGACCTGCCAAAGCACAGAACTATTCATAGCTTTCGGGGAATGAGGCTTGAATGAAATGCTCACCGGTAGTATTTCCATTTCAAACATCCGTTTCTGTATGCTGTGGGGATGATTCTCACAACAACATGAAAAAAAAATTCTTAATTGTTGCAGCAGGCCTGGGGC
>JAICXZ010000800.1 GCA_025934475.1 Mucilaginibacter sp.
ACAATGGCAAATGTTAGCTCAAAAATTAAAACAAATGTGCTTAATGCGGCACATACTATCAGGTTGCTTGCCACAGCCAATGCCGCAGGTCTATCAGTCCAAAGATAATTTTCCAACAAATGCGCCTGTAGGTATGCACCATTAAGCCATTTGAAGCCAGACCTGCGCATTTTTTCCAGCCCCGCCGAAAAATAAATTTGGGCGAGCGCCAATTTGACAAGGGTGAGTTCCCAGCGGGTTGACGTGGACGATAATGGTTTGTTCAATGATGATGATACCAATAAAATCAGCAATACGATAGGTATGAGGTTGGCCTTTCGCTGGATATAAGCCAGCGGCATGATCTGGGCGAAATACAAAACACAGCAAATTAAAGCCATAAAAACAGCCGGACGCGGGTAAATACCGGAAGCAACAAGTAATAAGCAAATAACTAAACAGCCGCCAGCCGCTAAGAACTGATTCCTGCTTAAAACTGGCAAAGATATCAGCCCCAGCAGCTTATGGCCGTTGCCATACAATTTTGCCGGCTGGCTCATATAAAACCGGTATTGCTGACCGAAATTCAATAATACTTGTACTGCCAATGCCGCGCAAAATAACCGGGCGAACATACCGGCCGCATTCGGGGTATGCGGATTGAATAAATCAGTAAGCGTCATTTTTAAGGGTATTTAGCGGAATAGTCTCGATGATCTTGTCAGCGGGCTCCATGTGAGTTGTTATCGTCCGTTCCACTATCCTGAAAGCATGATAAGCCTCTGTACTTCCCTCCTCTTTTTCTATGATCTGCAAAGCAATAAGCAACAGCCGGGTTTGCTCCAACCGAAGTAAGGTCGATTTTCGCATGTCGTTAATTCTCGAATCTCGTAGCCGTTTCAATTTTCGCCCCAAGTACTCAGGATACCGGTAAAATTCAGAACACCACCAAACCACACTCCCATCTTTTCTTTCCAGCGCCAGCCGAAAAACCTTTACATTATTCCAACTATGGGGAACTGAATACATAGGATAAAAGGAAAAGGGATATATCTGTTTCCTGAATACAGTCACCCATAACAGCACCACACAAACTGCGCAGAAGAAGATGACGTCAAAGCTCATGTGTCTCTTTTATTGGAATTGTTGAAGTACAACTTCAGTCGTTTAACGATAAAGTAAGTAAGCTTGCGAAACCTGCGAGTCCACAAGCGCATAGCATACAAAAAATCACAAACGTGATTCCTTAGGATGATCAAAAGGTTACCTTGCTTAAATTTTACAGGTTCATATCCAAATAAGGCCAGCTCGTTTGAAGCCAGCCAATTAAATCGTTCATGCTGCCAGCGGGTCCATCCTGCGCTCCTGGTCACGGGATTAAAATCCGGCGTTTTCTCAACGGGCTGCCAATGAACTTCGCCGCCATGTCGCTTGAAAACCGATGAACCGACGACAGGCGCGCTCAAAGCTTTATGAAAATCAAACTTACCGGCATCGAGATCCAGAAATCCTAATATATTTTTCATCTCTGCCTCGGTATTCTGATAAAGGTCTTCATATTTTACAATCATAAAACGCCTGCCTTCTGCTTCCCATTTTTTTTTCATTTTAATGATTTGCCGAGCCGCAGTTGCCCATTCTCTTATTGACTCATCTCTGTTAACCCCAAATGACAGGTTTCTCGATTCAACAAGGTCTCTGCCATCTCTGACCAGAACCAATAATTTTTCTCCGGGAAAGAAACTAAAAAAATTCTTGAGATTGTTTACAAGCGGCGTTTTGGCGACGATGTACCGGGCGTCCGACTTTAGTCGTGATATCGCCGGAGGTAACGTATCGCGCTCAATAGCTCTGCATCTGACTTTTTTCAAAAATGCAAGCAACCCGCGACCAAGTTCTTCGGCCAGCAATTCGCCGGCCCCAATTTCGGGCAAGTCCCCAACGTATTCCCATCCCCGGTAATTCTCCGTAACATATTTCATCAGGATATTTGATCTGGCGATCAACCCATCTTCAGGTAAAACGCTTTCTGCACATTCCGGATGGAGGCATAGCAAGTTCCTCAGGTAGTGCGTTCCGCTCCTCGGCATGATGCCGAGTACAAAAACACAATTTACGTTATCGTTTCCTGC
>JAICXZ010000066.1 GCA_025934475.1 Mucilaginibacter sp.
AAACCAAAAATAAACCAAATTGATCTATCTGCCTGAAATACGTGTGCACATAAAAACAATTGTATTTTTTACAGTTATTTTTATAGCTTCGTTGAAGGTGAACGCGCAAGTAAAAACATTTACCAATCCGTTATTGTCTTCAGGAACTGATCCGTGGTGTATGCAGCGCGGTGGTTATTACTACTATACTAACAGTACCGGTAGCAATATCACCTTATGGAAAACCAAGAATATCATCTACCTTAAAGCCGCTGAGAAAAAGGTGGTTTGGACACCTCCGGCAGGCACCATGTGGTCGAAGGAACTTTGGGCGCCGGAGCTGCATTTCATCAATAATAAATGGTATGTATACTTTGCAGCAGATGATGGTGTAAATGATCATCACCGCATATACGTACTTGAAAACAGTTCTGCCGATCCACTACCAGGTAAATGGACATTTAAGGGCAAAGTATCCGATCCCACCAATAAATGGGCCATTGATGCATCGGTTTTCATGAATAAAGGCCAACTTTTTATGATCTGGTCTGGTTGGGAAGGTGATACCAATGGTGAGCAGGATATCTATATTGCCAAACTCAAAAACCCATGGACCGTGGAAGGTGAAAGGGTCAAACTCTCCTACCCTATGTACGATTGGGAGAAAAACGGCGATCTGCATGATGCCTCCAATCCGCCCCACGTGAATGTGAATGAAGGGCCTGAAATATTAAAGCACGGTAATAAAATATTCCTGATTTACTCTGCCAGCGGCTGCTGGACCGATTTTTATGCACTGGGTATGCTGAGCACCAGTGCCGATGCCTATATGCTCGACCCTATATCCTGGATCAAATCAGATCAGCCGGTATTTAAGCAATCGCCGGAAAATGGTGTTTATGCTCCCGGGCATAATTCGTTTTTTAAGTCGCCGAATGGCAAAGAGAATTGGATATTATATCATGCCAATTCTGCTCCGGGACAAGGCTGTGGAAGGGATCGTTCGCCGAGGGCTCAGAAATTTACGTGGAAGGAGGACGGCAGTCCGGATTTTGGCACACCAATAAAAACAAACGAACCAATTCCATTACCTTCCGGCTCAAAATAAACCATTTACTATGAGAATCAAACACCTACTATTAACAGGGATACTTGCAACGGGCTTTTGTATTGCCAATGCACAAACGAATCAGCAAACAGCAGGCATTTGGCCCGCTGCTAAGGCCAATGCCTGGTATGCAAAACACAAATGGATCAATGGTTCGGATTTTATCCCAAGTACGGCCATTAATCAGCTCGAAATGTGGCAGGCGGACACATTCGATCCGAAAACGATCGACCGCGAATTGGGTTATGCCGAAAGTATCGGTTTTAATGCCATGCGCGTTTTTCTGCATAGTATGGCCTGGAAACAGGATTCAAAAGGATTTAAGGAAAGGGTAAATCAATACCTGGCGATTGCGGATAAGCATCACATCCAAACCATATTCGTATTTTTTGATGACTGCTGGAATCCGACCGCCAAGATTGGCAAACAGCCGGAACCTAAAACTGGAATTCATAATTCGGGTTGGCTACAAGACCCGGGCAATCGTTTAACCCAAGCCGGCGAAATACCGATGCTTCAAAAATATGTTACCGACGTGCTCACTACTTTTAAGCACGACAAACGCATCTTGTTGTGGGACCTTTATAACGAACCGGGCAACAGCAATAAGGGTGATCAATCGCTTGATCTTTTGTCGAAAATATTTATCTGGGGGCGTGCTGTAAACCCAGACCAGCCTCTTAGCGCCGGCTTGTGGGCCTGGAACCTGGAAAAGTTGAATGCATTCCAGGAAACCCATTCCGATGTAATTACTTATCACGATTATGAGGAACCGGAAAAACATGAACGGGTTGTTCAATTATTGAAAGCAAGCGGCAGGCCAGTGATCTGCACGGAATATATGGCACGGTTGCGTGGAAGTACCTTCGCCAACTCAATGCCCATGCTAAAAAAGGAGAATGTGGGTGCAATCAATTGGGGATTAGTATCAGGAAAAACAAATACTATTTATGCCTGGGATACGCCGATACCAAGCGGCGACGAGCCAAAAGTGTGGTTCCACGATGTATTCAGGAAAGACGGCACCCCTTACAACCAGGATGAAGCAGCTTTAATTAAGAAACTAAACAACAAAGACCAATAAACAAACCAATTATGAACACAAGGATTTTATCTTTGGGCGTTTTTGCGGCCGCTATTGCGGCACTAAGCGCCTGCAACCAACCGGCAAATAAAACAACCACTAACACCACAATGAAAGATAGTACTATTACCTATGGCCATCTTCCGGCCGATTCCGCATTTGAAAAAACCGTCGACGGCAAACAAACACACCTGTACACGCTAAAAAATAAGAATGGCGCAATCATGACCATTACCAATTACGGCGGACGCATTGTGAACCTGCTGGTGCCGGATAGTGCTGGAAAAATGATCGATGTATCAGTGGGAATGGCAAGTGTGGAGGACTATATCAAATCGACTGAACGATATTATGGCGCAACCATTGGCCGCTACGGCAACCGTATAGCTAAGGGGCATTTTACGCTTGAAGGCAAACAATATACCCTGTCGACGAACAACGCGCCCAACTCGCTGCATGGCGGGAAAAAAGGCTATCAGGACGTAGTTTGGGATGCTAAAAAATTGAATGACCAAACGCTCGAGCTAACTTATCTTTCTAAAGATATGGAGGAAGGTTATCCTGGCAATTTGCACATCAAAGTAGTTTATACACTGACTGACGACAACTCTATGAAAGCTGAGTATGAAGCAACCACAGACAAAACCACGGTTGTGAACCTCACTAACCATGCTTATTTTAACCTCAATGGCGAAGGTAGCGGAACGATTCTGAACCATGTGGTTGAATTCAAAGCAGCAAATTATACACCGGTAGATTCAACCCTGATCCCGACTGGAAAAATTGAACCAGTTAAAGGAACACCATTTGACTTTACTACGCCTACTACCATCGGCGCCCGCATTAATGACGTTAACGAGCAGCTGAAAAACGGCAAAGGTTATGACCATAACTTCGTTTTGGACAAGCATGATATATCGGCGCCGATCGCTACCGTGAAAGGCGATAAAACAGGCATCGTTATGGAAATTTACACCGAGGAGCCCGGTCTGCAGTTTTACAGCGGTAACTTTATGCAGGGTAAAAACACCATGAAATATGGCGACAAAGATGATTACAGAACGGCTTTTGCTATGGAAACACAGCATTTCCCTGATTCGCCTAATCAGCCTCAGTTCCCATCCACGGTTTTAAAACCTGGACAAACTTACAAAACAGTGTCCATCTACAAGTTCAAAACAAAATAACAAACTTGATATAATATTCTAATTTACAACACGTTAAATAGGAATCAAAACGCTTTTCATAATGAAAACGTCGCGGTTCCTATTTGCGTTTATAATGAGCCTGATGACTTTCTGTAGTTGTACCCACACACTTTATACTCACCAGCAAGTACTGCAAAAATGCCATACCAAAGATGATGTGCTAAAGCAGTTTGGCCAGCCTGATGAGATTAATCCGGGGCCGGGATTTGATCAGTGGACCTACAATATGGACAAGGCCCATCCTAAACGAAAACCTCAAAAAGATGAACCGCCTGTTACCGCTCCGGACTCTCTCGTCCGCGATTCATTACACAAGGTAAATCCGGAAAAATTCACAAAATACATCAAATTTATTTTCGACGGACAAGGTAAGGTTGCTGGCTACAAAACTGAGGGTATCGATCTGACCCACAAAGAAAAGGATAGCTTTGGCAAAAGCTTCGCTACCATTACCGGGGGAATACTTGTTATATCGGTACTTGTCGCCCTGGAATTATACAAAGACGGCGCATTCGACAATTAAATCACTGTTCCCTATTCTACACAAATGATAATGCTCCGGAAGGGCATTTATTTACCTGGTTGATGATCGCTTCGGTATCAGCGCCCTGCACGTTGATCCACGGTTTTTGAGCAAGATTGAACACCGCCGGTAGCCCTTTAACACAATTGGCCGAATGCACACATAAACCCGGCTGCCAGATCACTGTTATTTCGCCGTTATCATATCTTTTGGTATTGTCTTCCATATCCTCTAAATTACAACATTAAATCAGAGGCCGAAAGCTGAAAGTCCAAAGCCGAAAGTAAAAGCTAAACCCAACAAACCATTTATGCCTCATTTTACTGTCGACACTAATATAGCCCGGGCCAAAACTTTACACGCGGATTTTTATACCAGTCAGGAGGTATTTGACCAATGCCGTGAACGAATGTTCGCCACATCGTGGCAATTTATTGGGGGCAGCGATATGGTAAAAAATGCGGGGGATGTATATCCTTTTACGCTTCTGCCCGATTACCTGGATGAACCGCTGCTGCTCACAAATGACAAGTCGAACCAGGTTCATTTATTATCCAATGTTTGTACCCACCGGGGCAATATTGTTGCCGAAAAAGCGTGCAAATTGAACAATCTCCGCTGCCGTTACCATGGGCGCTTGTTTGGGCTTGACGGAAAATTTGCTTCGATGCCAGAATTTAAGGAAGTGGAGGACTTTCCGTCGAAAGACGACGACCTTACAGCCCTAAGCCTGTTTAAATGGAGCAACTGGCTTTTTACTTCGCTTAACCCAATATATCAGCCCGAAATATTTTTCAAGGATATGAAAGAACGCGTTAGCTGGATGCCGCTGGACGATTTCAAACTATATCCCGAATTATGCCGAACATTCGATGTTAAAGCCAACTGGGCGTTATATTGCGAGAACTACCTTGAAGGATTTCATATCCCCTTTGTTCACGCCGGATTAAATGCCGTGATCGATTTTGGCGAATACGCCACCGAGCTGTTTTTCCCCTACTCCAGCTTACAACTTGGTTTGGCGCGTACCAATGAAAATTGCTTTGATCTGCCTGAGAACTCGCCCGATTACGGCAGAAATGTGGCGGCTTATTATTTCTGGGTGTTTCCAAACATGATGTTCAACTTTTATCCATGGGGATTGTCGGTCAATGTTGTGGAACCAGTTTCTGTTGGCGAATGCAGGGTTAGGTTCATTTCGTACGTTTGGGACGAAACCAAACTCGACAACGGTGCAGGATCAGGACTTGATAAAGTAGAAGCTGAAGATGAAGAGATCGTCCAAAATGTGCAGCGAGGAGTTCGTTCGAGATTTTATAAACACGGCCGTTACTCAGTAACCAGGGAACAGGGCACCCATCATTTTCACCGCATTTTAGCCGAATTCATCAACAAATAACATGGCCCAACTCGAGCGCAAACTGGGCCTGCCGGCAGCAATATCTATTGTTATCGGATCGGTCATCGGCAGTAGTATTTTCATGAAGCCGGCAACTATGGCGGGGCAGCTGGGATCTCCCCTAATGCTGCTGGCCGTTTGGGTTGTGGCCGGGGTAGTATCACTTTTTGGCAGCATGATTAATGCCGAAGTAGGCTGCGCTATTCCCGAAACTGGTGGGCAGTATACCTATTTCAGGTACATGTACGGCAACTTTTTCGCCTACCTGTTCGGCTGGTCGTCTTTTGTCGTTATCGATACCGCGAGTATTTCCGGCATCGCGTTTGTTTTCGGTGAGTATTCGGAATACTTCTTTCCAAATCATCGCCTTCCTCACTTTCCAGCGGCTATCGAACACAGTATTTCTATCGTTATTCCATACATTGGCCGGTTTTATTTGCTGGAGAATATCGGCGTAAAAGTTGTGGCGGTATCGATAATTTTCATATTCTCGTGGATTAACGTCCGGAGCGTAAAAGCCGGCGGCGCTGTGCAGGTTTTCTTTTCGATATTAAAAGTTGCTGCGCTGATATTCCTGGTTGGGGTAATCTTTTTTTCCGGGCAAGGTCATACAATTAATTTGACCAAGGCCTCTCCCACTTTTGACCATGCGTATTGGCATCAATTTACAGCATTTATAGCGGCCACAACCGGAGCACTTGCGGCTTACGACGGCTGGAACAACCTCGGTTTTATTGGTGGTGAGATCAAAGAACCGCAAAGAAATATTCCCCGGGGACTAATAATAGGACTGTTGCTTTGCATGCTTCTGTACGTCTTAACCAATGAGGCGTATTTATACATGATGCCGGTCGACGAAATGAAAAACTCGACGTTGGTTGCCTCAGACGCATTATATAAAATCATGGGTTTCGGTGGTGCTGGTTTAATTGCTGCTCTGGTTTTGCTATCCACTGCTGGCTGCACCAACAGCAACATCCTACCCTGCTCCCGAGTGATATTTGCGATGTCGCAGGAAAAAAATTTCTTTGAATTTGCCGGCAAAGTGAATCCCAAATATCAGACGCCATCTAATGCCTTATGGTTCCAGGCAGCCTGGGGAACGGTGTTGGTGCTCATAGGATCATTCGACATGTTGATGGATATGTTTGTGTTTATTACCTGGATATTTTACGGTTTTGCGGCATTCGGAATATTTATTCTTCGTAAAAAGATGCCAGGCGCGAATCATGGTTACAGGCTCAAAGGCTATCCAATTCTTCCCATTATATTCATTTTATTTTCAACCTTATACGTTGTTATAACGCTATATAATGACATCAACGATTACATCGCCGGACGGTCGCACCTCATTGTGTCGGTCTTTGGGCTCGTGCTGGTTGCGGTAGGCATTCCGTTATTCTGGTACTTCCGGCGTAAGCAGTTGAGCTAAACATTCCTTATTTTTGTGCTATGAAGATAAAAGTGCTGGCATTTGGCATAGCGAAGGATATTTTTGGTAGCCCCACCGCAGAACTAGATATTATTGGAGATACTACAGCCGATCTTAAGGACGCATTGGAGACAACCTATCCCAGGTTAAGACAACTGGCCTCATACATGGTTGCCGTTAACAATGAATACGCCCAGGACAATAGCCAACTAACCGAACGCGACGAGATAGCTATCATACCGCCAGTTAGTGGTGGTTGATTATCGTCCCAACGCCCATTCCCGTCGGCTGTGTCCTCACAGCCGACAAACGATAAAACGAGAAGCGACATAACAATTGAATACGCAAATAAAAATATCGAACCAACCATTAAATATTCAATCCTGTATCGATTGGGTTATGACCCCACAATCTGGTGGAATCGACGTTTTTATCGGCACGGTTCGCGATGTGACGAAAGGCAAAAGGGTTTTACGACTGGAGTTTGAGGCTTATGAGCCTATGGCTTTAAAGGAAATGGAAAAGATCGCGGCACAGACTTTTGAAAAATGGCCGGTTCAGAAATTACTGATTCATCATCGTATCGGGGTTTTAGAGGTTGGCGAGGTACCGGTGGTGATTGCTGTTTCCTGCGCACATCGTGACGCTGCTTTTCAGGCTTGCCGTCATGTGATCGACACTTTAAAACAAACTGTTCCTATCTGGAAAAAGGAAGTTTTTGAGGATGGGGAAACGTGGGTGGCGGCGCATCCGTAGTCTGAATCACAGATTTTGACTGATTGATTTGATTACACTGATTTGTGTTTACCTCACCAATCTTTCAGTCCCGCTTCGAGCGATAATACAATAGCATCCGGGTATTTCTTTTTTATCAATTTCACTGCTTCTGCACTTCGTCTGCCAGTTGCGCAGTACAATACTCTCGGGGTAATAGAATTAAAATATTCGATCTGCTCTTCTATCTCTTCCAAAGGAATATGCTCACCTCCAATATCGAATAAATCGCGCTCCTGAAACGTTCGCACGTCTACCAATTCGTAAAGATTTTCTTCCAGTGCCTTTTTTAGTTCATCAGCCGTGACAACAGGTGCTTCTATTGTCTTGACGAGTCTTTCAATCTTAGTTTTGGTCACCGAACCGATTTTAATTACCCGGCTTTGCATCGTCTGCGCATCGAAGATTAGTATCTTTCCTGACAGCAGTTCCCCGGTCCTGGTTATGTACTTAATAACCTCGTTGGCCTGCATACAGCCGACAATTCCGGCCAGAGTTGGGATTACCCCACCTTCGGCGCAATTGGGCACTTGGGTGGCATCAACCTGCGGATATAAGTCACGGTAATTAGGCGAAGAGCTACTATCGGAATTCTTCACGTTCCAAACAGCCACCTGTCCTTCGTATTGATAAATTGCACCATAAACAAGCGGCTTCCCGGACATCACAGCGGCGTCATTTAGAAGATATCGCGTCTCGAAATTGTCGGTTCCATCAACAACGATATCGTATTGTGATATTACGTCCAAAGCATTTGACGAGGTGATCTTTAAATTGTGCGGAACAAGTTGGATATCCGGATTCTGTCTTTTCAGTTTTTCGATTGCCACCGCGACTTTCTTTTTTCCGGCGTCTTCGGGACCATACAGAATTTGCCTATGCAGGTTACTGATCGATATAATATCAAAATCAGCAACTCCTATCGTCCCCACTCCCGCCGAAACCAGGTATTGCAAAGCGGGACAACCCAAGCCACCTGCTCCCGCAATCAATACCTTAGCTTGCCGCAACAATTGCTGAGCTGCATCGCCAAAACCGGGTAAAGCGATCTGGCAACTGTACCGGGTAAAATCGGTCGACATCAGGCGTTGGCAATCTTTTGATGAATGGTTCTTTTCACCTTTTCGAGGTCTTCCGGAGTATTGACATTAGTCAGGGCATCCGGATTTTCGGGCTGCAATAACTTCACATCACTATTGATCAGCACTTTGCGCGGGCAGGAATAACCCTGGGAAAGAAAAGCGAGCAACAGCGGGTAACTTTTAGGCTCCCAAATAGTAATTAGCGGTTCCGGGAACTCATCATAAGGGCTTTTAAATGTAGTCGCAATTTTAGATGGATCACGCTGATTAATCAGGTATTGAACAGTGTCTGTATCAAGCAAAGGCAGGTCACAGGCTATCACGAACCAGGCGCTATCCGGTTGCTGACGGAAAGCGGATAATATTGCCCCATAGGGTCCTAAACCAGTAAATGTATCCGGTAACACATTGTAATCAGCAGGAATTTGTGAGCGCTGATCTTCCCGGCACGAGATAAACACTTCCGGGCAAAGCGATTTCAGCATATCGGCAACATAATAACGTTGCTCCTTGCCAAACAAGTTTACAGCACCTTTGTCGAAACCCATGCGCTGGCTTTTGCCGCCGGCCAGAACCAAGCCATTCAACGCTGGCTTGGCTCGCTCCAGCTTATTTCTAAAAAATGTGATAATCTTTTCTGTCTCTTCAAGTCGGTAAACCGGCACTTCAGGTCTATCGGCCAGTTTTTCGTGGATAAAATCAAAGATTTCCTCCGTGTTTTCCGCCAGCAGTATCAATTGAATATCCGTCAGCTGCTCTAGTCGTTTTTGGAGTGAAGCGCGTTTGTTTTCATAAATAATCACCACCTGCGATTTGGCTTGCTGGTGGTTGCCGTTTACTAAAATCAAATCAGCCTCGTTAAACTGCTGTTTGAAAGGAACGAATCTCAGCGGATCAGCATAATTGAACT
>JAICXZ010000076.1 GCA_025934475.1 Mucilaginibacter sp.
CAAGAGCCAAGAGTCAAGAAGCAAGATGCAAGAAGCCTACCTGCGAGTCACTGTTTTGATTCCCACTGTTGGCGCTTGATTCTATCTTGGCTCTCGATTCTTTACTCTTGATTCTATCTTGGCTCCTGATTCTTTATTCTTGCCTCTAAACGCTAATTTTGCGCGATGAATTTTATTACCGAAGCCGTTGCTAAAGCAGTCAAATCTTTATATCAAATTGATCTGAACCCTGCCGATGTGAACTTGCAGGAGACACGCAAGGAATTTGAGGGACAGGTTACCCTGGTTACTTTCCCATTTACCAAAGCCTCGCGCAAATCGCCTGAGCAGACGGGACAGGAAATAGGAGCGTTTCTTCAGAACCAGGTTGATGAGATTGCTGCGTTCAACGTAATCAAAGGCTTTCTAAATATTTCTTTATCGGATACCTACTGGCTCGGTAAATTCTACAATGAGGTTTTGGCTGATGATTTTGGTTTTATAAAACCAAACGGTCAAAAAGTGATGGTTGAGTATTCCTCGCCCAATACTAATAAGCCGCTGCACCTGGGCCACGTCCGTAACAACTTACTGGGCTATTCAGTTGCTAAAATTCTGGAGGCTGCCGGCTTTGAAGTGGTTAAAACCAACCTGGTTAATGACCGGGGCATTCATATTTGTAAATCGATGCTGGCCTGGCAAAAGTTCGGCAACGGCGAAACGCCTGAATCGTCGGGAATGAAGGGTGATCACCTGGTGGGCAAATACTATGTTCTTTTCGATAAAGAATATAAAAAGCAGATCGAAGAACTGGTTGCATCCGGACAATCTGAAGAAGAAGCCAAAAAGAATGCTCCGCTGATGAAGGGTGCCCAGGAAATGCTGCAAAAATGGGAAGCCGGAGATGCCGAAGTGATCGGCCTCTGGAAAACCATGAATAGCTGGGTTTATGCTGGCTTTGCTGAAACCTATAAACGCCTAGGAGTTGAATTCGATAAATACTACTACGAGTCAAACACCTATTTATTAGGAAAGGATATTGTTGAAGAAGGGCTTGAAAAAGGTGTTTTCTTTCAAAAGGAAGACGGTTCAGTTTGGGTCGATCTCACTGCTGATGGCCTCGATCAAAAATTAGTACGCCGCTCGGATGGAACATCGGTTTATATGACTCAGGACCTGGGTACCGCCCAGTTAAAATACGACGATTTCCACATGAATGAATCGATCTATGTGGTGGGCAACGAGCAGGACTACCATTTCAAAGTTTTATTTCTCATTCTCGAAAAACTGGGCAAAAGCTGGGCAAAAGGTTTGTATCACTTATCATACGGCATGGTCGACCTGCCATCTGGCAAAATGAAATCGCGTGAGGGAACAGTAGTAGACGCCGACGACCTGATCGACGAGATGGAGCAAACCGCCAAAGAGCAGACCGAAGCACTTGGCAAAACTGAAGGATTAAGCGAGGTTGATAAAGCAGAACTTTACCACACCATCGGGATGGGCGCACTCAAATATTTCCTTCTCAAAGTTGATCCTAAGAAACGTTTGTTATTTGATCCGAACGAGTCAGTGGATTTCCAGGGGCATACAGGTCCATTTATTCAATACACTCATGCGCGTATCCGTTCAGTATTGAGCAGGGTAGCATCTTCGGATAATACAGGTAGCACAGTTTCGAAGTTATTTCCTGAGGAGCGTGATTTGATATTGCTTTTAAATCAATTTCCGGATATTATCGAACAGGCGGCAAAGGGGCATAACCCTGCCGCTATTGCCAACTATGCATACGAGGTGGCCAAGGCCTTCAATAAGTTTTATCACGAAAGATCAATCTTACAGGCCGAAGACGAGCAAACCAAACAGTTCCGCTTGCAGCTTTCGGCTGCATCAGTCAACGTAATCAAAAAAGGAATGGGATTGCTGGGGATTGAAGTTCCGGAGAGAATGTAATTTCAGTTAGCAGTTTGCAGTGAGCGGTTCGCAGTTAGCAGAAATGTAGGGTGCCAACTGCAAACCGAAAACTGCAAGCTAATTATTGCCAGTGTCCCCTGTGCCAGCGGTAACCGCGATTGCTGTGTTCCCAATTGCCCTGTACCCAGACGCGGCCGTTTCTTGCGCGTGCCCAATGGCCATGTTCGTGCATATAATGGCCTCCACTCCAATACCAGTCACCTTCTATCCAAACAGCCCCGTCGTACGGAGGAGCCGGTCTTTCATAAACTACATCGGCAGGCTGATCGGCAACGTAATAGTCGCCTGCGCAGGATGCCAGGAACAATGTGCCGCCTAGCGCAGCCATCATTCCCAATTTTGCTAACGTTTTCATTGCATTCTGTTTTATAATAGGTATTAAATATTTGACAAACGAATACAAGAAAAGTTTAACTTTCTAGCTGCCGAACTTGTCCGCCACGACCAGATCCTTGCTTCCCGGCGTGTATTTATAGAATCCTGAGCCCGATTTTGCACCTAAATGCCCCGCAGTAACCATGTTGACCAAAAGCGGGCAAGGCGCGTATTTAGGATTACCAAATCCATCATGTAGTACTCTTAAAATGGCCAGGCATACGTCCAGGCCGATAAAATCGGCTAATTGCAGCGGACCCATGGGATGTGCCATTCCCAGCTTCATTACCGTGTCGATTTCCTGTACGCCTGCAACGCCTTCGTACAGCGAATAGATAGCTTCGTTGATCATGGGCATCAGGATACGGTTAGCCACAAAGCCAGGGTAATCATTCACCTCCACCGGATCCTTACCCAATTGGCGCGATAAGTTCATAACAGCCTCTGTAACTTCATTGCTGGTTGAATACCCGCGAATAACCTCCACCAATTTCATTAACGGAACCGGGTTCATAAAGTGCATGCCGATCACTCTTGAAGGATATTTGGTAACTGCGGCAATCTTGGTTATAGAAATCGAGGAGGTATTCGAAGCCAGTATCGTTTCGAGACTGCAGATATCACTTAGTTGCCTAAACAGGTTTAGTTTAATTTCGGGATTTTCAGTGGCTGCTTCAACCACAAGGTCAGCGGCGGAGGCGCCTGCCTTCAGATCGGTAAACGTGCTGATATTCGCGAGGGTAGTGGTTTTCAGGCTTTCGTCGATTGCACCTTTTTTTACCTGGCGATCGAGATTGCTACTAATGGTTTGAAGTGCCTTTTCAAGTGCCTGTTCATTGATATCGACCAATGAAACCTTAAAACCATATTGTGCAAAAGTATGGGCAATGCCGTTGCCCATGGTACCTGAGCCAATTACCGTTATGTTTTTCATAAATGAGTGTCCAGTTAGCTATAATTGAATACACTAAAGTGAGGGAAATTCTTTATTTAGCCAAATAATTAAAGCGTGATGAAGCGCCCTGCATCTATGATAGCTTTTTGGTCAATTGTTTCATATTCCGGTAGATGCCCCATAAGCCGGATGCCGGTATATTGAAGAATAAATTCTTCCGAATAAATCTCAGATGCCCCATTGAAAATGATGCCTTTTACCGGTATCTGATATTGCTTCAGTGTATATATAGATAGTAATGTATGGTTAATGCTGCCCAGGTAGTTTTTTGAAACCAGTATCACTTCTACATTCAACTGTTTGATCAGGTCAATCATCAGGAAGTTATCATTCAGCGGCACCATCAGGCCGCCTGCACCTTCAATGATTAGCGTGTTGTCGGTCTCGGGAAGAACAAATTTTTCTGGTTCAATCTTGATCCCGTCCAATGCTGCTGATTTGTGCGGAGAAAACGGTTGTGTCAACCGGTAAGCTTCCGGGAAAAATTTAATCTTTTCGTTAGAAATCAGGTTGCTAACCTTGTTCGAGTCACTATTATCGAGATCGCCCGATTGAACAGGCTTCCAATAATCAGCTTTTAGTTTTTCAACCAGAGCCGCGGCAACGATCGTTTTTCCAATTTCGGTGCCAATCCCTGTTACGAAATAACTTTTATTATTGGGCATATCAGAATCGATTTATAATGTCAGTCAGTGTAGCTATCTGCTCGAATGTATTGAACGCATGTAAGCATATCCTTATCCTCTCTGAACCTTTCGACACGGTTGGACTTAGTATTGGTCTCGCATCTGATCCGGCATTTTGAAGTTGCTGAGCTAGTTCCCTGGCTTTTTCATTGCTGCCAGCCACCATGCATTGGATAGCGCTATTACTTGCGATCAATTGTAAGTTACGGACAGAAATTGAGCGTTTAAAAAAATCAATATTTGCTTTCAGCCTTTCAATCGCATCCCCCGAATCGGGCAGGAATTTGTATGCCTTTTTGATGGCGGCAAACTGATGAAAAGAGGCCGCAGTCGTGTAAATAAAAGATCTTGAAAAGTTAATGAGGTATTCGCGAAGCAAATTGCTTCCTAATACAATGGCGCCATGGCAACCCAGCGCCTTGCCAAATGTTACTACCCGCGCAAAGACTCTGTCTTCTAATTCGAATTGATTAATGAGGCCCGCGCCATAAAGCCCGACCGCGTGTGCCTCATCAACGATTAAATTGGCGTTATACTTTTCTGTCAGTTCGACAATGTCCGTGATCGGCGGTGTGTCGCCATCCATCGAATAAACACTCTCTATGGCCACGTAACAATTCCCTTTACCGTGTTTTAGCTTTTCTTCGAAACTGTCCAGATCATTGTGCCTGAAACTATACCGGTTCGCAAAACTTAACCTCGCTCCATCGATGATCGAGGCATGTGCCAATTCGTCCAAAATAATCGTATCACCTTTTTGCGGCAGGGAAGAGAATAGCCCCAGGTTGGCATCATATCCCGAATTGTAGATCAACCCCGATTCAGCTCCATGAAAGGCCGCGATCTCTTTTTCGAGATTTTCAATATAACGTGAATTGCCCGATAATAACCTGGAACCCGTCGACCCGATGAAATGCCCGGCATTGGCCCGCATTTCCTCTTCGATCAATTTTTTTAGGTTCTCATTTCTGGCAAATCCTAAATAATCGTTCGAACAAAAGTCAGCAAGGTCATTTTCCGGCTTCAATGACCTGTACAAACCTTCGTTGCGTCTTTGCTCCAGTTTGTCTTTAATGAATTGCTCTGCTTTGCTCAAAAGGAAAATTTTTGCTAAAATAAAAAAAGCGGCATTAAGCCGCTTTCTAAAGTACGTTTTTGCGAGGGACCTAATTGCCACCACCGCCGCCACCGCCTTGCTGCATTCTTTGCATTCTTTCCTGCACCATCTTATCATAAGCTGTAGCCTGATCAGCTGTCAAAACAGCTTTGATCTTTTCGTTGGTATCCTTCATCAACGGCATCATGGCTTGCATCATCGCCTGGCGGTCGCCATTAGAAGCAGTACGGATACTGTCTCTTTTGGCAGCGCTTGCTTTATAAATAGCAGTTATTTTAGCAGTTTGGTCGTCTGTCAATTTTAATTGAGTCTGTAACTGCTTGGCCCTGTCTTCCGGGCTCATTCTCATGCCGCCGCCACCTTGTGCACGGCTCACTGCTGTGATCCCGATCAGGAAACAGCACACTAACAACAATTTCTTCATCATTTTTTATAGTTTTTTAGATGTTTTGATAAAGTTAATTGCTATTGGTTTAGCTGCACCCGTGTAACTTAATTGTTGCCTTAATTGTGCTCCTGGCCTAATTTTGAGATCGAACGCTGCATTTGCGCCATCATCGCGGTCAGGCTTTCCATAGTAGGTTCGGGAGCCGGCTGAGGTAATTCAGTTGATATATAGCCTTTTGCTTTCCAAATTTCCAGCACGTCCTCGCCATTAATTTCATAAGGTTCATAGACCGGGTTATCGGATACCAGTTTTAATTTTTTCTGATCTTTAAACTTGCCCATCACGCGTTTGTACACCACGCCGTCATTTTTGGATACCACCACGTAAGTATCACCCGATTTGATATCGCCCCAGTTTTCAAGGTATTCACCTATTATTATAGAACCCGATGCCAGTGGCAGCATTGAGTCGCCTTTGATCTCAAACGCGCGGAAGGTACCGTTCTTAAACATCGGGAGATAGAACTTGGGAAGCTGAGCCACGTATTCAGGGTCGGCATAGCCATTTAAATAACCAGCGCTGGCCTTCATTGGCACCATTTCGATGTTCTCGTTTTCGTCTTTGTCTACCGAAATCGTCAGGATACGGAGGTTAGCCGGATCACCTTTTGGCTTGGGGACCCATTTATCGTTGATAGCATCATTGATAAAATCATCCACTGTAATGTCAAAAAAAGATGCTATATTTTTTAGCAATTCGTATTTGGGTTCGGCGCGCTCTTCTTCGTAAGCGCCTACTAATGACCTTTTTATACCGATCTGATCGGCGAATTGCTGCTGGGTAAGACCTTTTCTCTTCCTCAGGAATTTAATATTTGACGAAATAATTGACATAAAATTTGGAATTGCTAAAATTATTAGTAATTTTATGCTCATAAAGTTAGTAAATGTTTTTTAACCAGCAAATTTTTTTATCAAGATGAAGCGTTTTATCTATATCATAACTGACCGTAACCGTAATAACCTGCACGTGGGCCTTTGCTCTGACCTGTTAAAGACCCTGCAATTCTACCAACAAATGCCTACCTTATTTTTCGACAGTGCACAGCAACTGAACCGGCTGGTTTATTTCGAAGAGATCCGTAATGAAGAACAGGCGATGGAGCGCTTCAAATTTGTAAGCACATTTACCAGGCCCCAAAAAGAAAAAATGATCAGATCGGTTAACCCTGACTGGGTGGATCTGACCATTGGCCTGAATTTCGAAAACGCAGCAAGGACACGCCCGGTGATGCGCCCTTCAATTAGCGCAGCGCGTAAGATGGTTACTTTTTAATGAATTTGAGTGCACCCGAATTCATGCAATAGCGCTTGCCACCACGATCGGCAGGGCCATCATCAAATACATGCCCCAGGTGCAGGCCAGTGCTTTTTTCAATCACTTCGTCGCGTGTCATTCCGTAACTGTTGTCTTTAACAATGGTGATCTTTGACGGATCAACAGGTTTTACAAAGCTTGGCCAGCCGGTATGGCTGTCGTACTTATCGTCAGAGGTAAATAATACGTCGCCGGTAGCGGCGCTTACATAAACGCCTTTTTCATGATTGTTCCAATAGGCGTTGTGAAAGGGCGATTCTGTACCACGGTTGACCATTATCTCGTACTGGTCGCCCGTTAAAATCTTTTTCCATTCAGCATCGGTCTTTTTCTTCGACTGAGCGCTGCTGTTTTGAGCGCCGGTCATCATGATGGCGCAAAGTGCGGTTATAAATAATGCGAGCTTTTTCATAACACAATTTACGAAGCAAATTTTACTATGGTTTGCCACAGCAATGTCTTATTGTTTTGGCTTGAGAGACAACACGCCGTTGATAACAAAAAGTATTCCGTTGCTTTGTTCAATATCCAGCCGTGTAACTATCGCCTGATTGCCGTTTTCGTCCGATAAGACGATGTTTCTATTGCCGTTGAGCCTGGCGGTTAAAGTTTCACCAGCAGCCGTTGTGAGTGTAGCCTGTCCGTTTCCCGCCTTGATCAGCTTATTAATATCTTTCGAGCTGAGTTTACCCGAAACCATATGGCTATTCAATAAACTGATCAAATCTGCCTTATGATTTGGCAGGAGCAAGGTGTCGACTGTTCCCGTAGGCAGTTTGTCAAAAGCTTTATCAGTAGGGGCGAAGAAGGTGATCGTCACGCTTTTTAAGCTGTCGGACATGCCTGCTGCTGTCATTAATTTAGCAACAATAGAAAATTGAGAAGAAGCAGACAAGTTCGTGAAAAAATCATTCGCCGATGTCATTACTACGCCATCTACATTTTTTGTTTTTACCTGCTTAGCCGATGCCGAATCAGCTTTTTGTGCAAAGACAGAGGACGCGCAAAGCAATAATAATATCAACAGAGTTAATCGCTTCATTTTTTTCTACCATCCCGGGGTAAAGCCAAGGCCAAATACCGGTTTGCTGATATCTGTTCTATTAACAGGATAAGCCAGATATGGTTCTAAGATAAAATAACCAAACAAGTTAACCCGCATAGAAACACCGAAGCTATACGCCGGAACTTTTGAATAAATATTTGAATAGACGATGCTGCCGTTCGAGTCTTTTCCCGGAATAGTTTTCAATATACTGGGATCGGTTTTAAATTCTATTTTATCACCTGCACTCCAGGCGAGTCCTGCATCGGCAAAGAAGTTTAATTCCGTGAAAAATATCTTGGATTTGATAACAGACAGTTTTTCCGGCCCGGTAAATGGCAACCTCACTTCGAAATTTGCCAAAGCTATTCTTTGACCCGAAAGATTGTCGATGGTAAAGTTGTTTGTAGGTGTTTTGTTATTGTTGTTATAAAATGTTTGAGACTCGTACCCCCTTATATAGAATGGATAGCCGAGGTACAGCGGATACAGGCCGCCACCGCCGCCTGTCAAAGAGTTGTTTCCTACATCGCCAAATCGGCCATACATGTATAGACGACCGGCAAAAGTAACCGGTTCTGCACGGATGTATTTACGTAAATCAATGGTTGGAGCAAAGAATTTATATGTTCCAAAATCGTACTCCGCCTGCAGGCGATAACGGAAACCGCTTAACGGAGATGCTACTCCGAAGAATGAATTATCGCCCACTAGGGCGGTATTCACGTTCATTATGGTAAACGGCGTCAGCGAAATGCCTGTTTCGGTGTTATAGGTGGAATTTGGTACGTGGCTGTGGTTGCTGGTAATGTAATTTCCTAAGGTGTCGTAAATAGTAGCATAGCGATCGACCCGGTAGTAGTAATGCGCAATGCCGGTACCAAACTCGATACGATTGATCTTAGACAATGGATAGGATGTAAATACGCCTACCTGATCCTGGAAAGAACGGATAATATCATA
>JAICXZ010000575.1 GCA_025934475.1 Mucilaginibacter sp.
GCTTTTGATCTGCTGGCATATTTTGCCGCCGTTGGTTCCCGACAGCAAATAATCGGTCAGCACCAGGTCGGGGCCATATTCATTAACCGACTTAATAATATCATCGGTACGCTCCAAACCTTTAACGGTGTAGTCGTTGTGAACAAGTACAGTTTCTAAAACCTGTAGTATATCTTCGTCATCCTCAATGATCAAAATTCTTTTCGACATTTTTAGTTGTGATAATCAGAAATGGTAACCAAATTAATTACAAAATGTTTTAGTTTAATTGTGAAAACAATTTTGTTTAACCTTTAATCAATTTGTTTTAAGATGGTTTTTCTTGTTAATGATCTCTTTAAGTTTCCGGAATGAATTGACCGGACCAACTGTCGCGCCGAGATTTACGAGCCAGCCGGGTATTGCTCCGCCAGGATCAGTGCTCAAGATATACTCTATTCGCAGCTTTTTGTCGGGCATTGGGGTCGCGTCCCATGTTGCCAGCGAATAGGGCACCCTAACAAGGTCCGGGTAACGGGGAACAACACCCGGGATGCTTTTGGCCTGAATATGTAACGAATTATTTACAGTATCTTTTTTAAATGTTAGCTCTATCACAAGATCCCGGTTGGCAAACGGCCAGGGCAGTCCCACCTCCGAATAATAGATTGTGGTGTCCTTGCCTTTCCGGTTAATCACATAGGTTCTCTTGGTGCCGTAACTCCAGGTATTGTGATGCGGCACATCCTGTAATACACTTATCAATTGATCCTCGGTTGCATCCAGCTCAAAAATGGCTCTTACTTCCTTGAACTTTTCTAACGGTTGCCGCCGGACGTATACTTTGGTACCATCATCATCTTTTACCAATTGCCATTTGGATTGCCCAAATACAGCAACAGATATACTCAGTAAAACAATTAATAATAGGGGCGTCTTAATCATTTACAGTTGGGCAAGATAGGCTATGGCATAGCATATCTGCAAACATACTGGATGATTAACTTAAAAGAACGCAATTTGTTATAATATACTAAAAACTTAATATTCAAATAATCTACGCTATAGCCTGATTGTTGAAACCAAAAGTCACTGAGTCCGTGCTACCCTGGCCCTCGTCACTATGTATTTTTGCTATTATAGATTGGTAATAACGATAAGAGATATTTTTTCTTAAGGCTGATCAGATTTATAGCGGTAAAACAATATACGGTTTTTTTCAGACAAAAGCAAGCTAATCCGCGAAAAATGAGGATTTTACGTAATCGCCTTTTGAATTGAGTAAATATCTGTCCTTAAACCTATTATTTTACAGGGTAATCATATTATCCGGCCATAATTATTCCAACTTCTTGTTTGTATGGCTGAGCGCGGATAGATTGCTATTTAAAAAATTCGATGAGCACCGGTGCTATGGCCTTTTCCGATACATTGTGAGTTTGTCCGTCGAGCATTTTAAGCTGACAATCCGGAATTACCTCTGACAGCATTTTTGCAGACCTTTTAATGGACTCTGAAGTTTTGGTACCAGCCGAGATCAATGTCGGCACTTTGATCGATTTGGCCTTATCCCCGGGCATCCTGAAGCTGTCCATTATTTGTATATCATAGGGAAGGGTATGCGCAACAGCCTTCAACTTTTTCCAGATCGGTAAAAGCGTCATCATGAAAATTCCAAACGACGGTACGCCCACAATCTTCATAAAATATTTAACGGTATCGCCGCGACGGCCCTCGTCTACCCTGGTTTGCAATTGCTGCAGTACATCTTTTGGTGCACCAGCTTTCTCGTCAGGCACTTCAAAAGGCGGCTCATACAAGGCCAGCTTTGTAATATTCAATCCTTTGGCGGCCGCCCTGATCGATAAACCTGCACCCGACGATATGCCATAAACATACGCGGAGCCACCGGCTTCATTAATCAGCGCTTCAAGGTCCTCCACCTCGCGCTCCGGGGCATAGGGTTTAGTATCTCCGCTTTCATTCCGTCCCCTGCGGTCGTACATAAACACGGTGAAGTGTTCCGCCAGTAGTTTTGATAGCTTGGGCATTGGCCCGAAATCGCGGCTGCATAAAGCGCCATCAACCAATATAAGCGGCAAACCGCCGCCAAGCTTTTCGTAAGCTATTTGAGTACCGTCTTTTGAAATTACAGTTGCCATAATTTTATAGTGATTAAGCGTTGGCCTGCGCGATTCCCCTCTTGAGAGGGATCAAGGGTGTGTGAGTGAATATCGTCTAACACATCCCGCTACCGCACAGTCTTTCGCTCCCGCTCTCAAGAGAGGAATTTTAAATATCTATTACAGTGCATCGCAGCAATAGCCATTTTCTATCACTAATTCGGCTATCTTTTCCTGGTGCACGTTGCTACCTTCAACCCGGAGGATCTTGTCGCAATCCTCCAGGTCGAAATTGATCCTGAACTTAGGGAATTGTTTTGCCAGTTTGTTTAACAATACCCTTGCCTGCCTTTTTTGCCTGACATTGGTTCTAAAAACCTCTACGTTATGCAATTCCATAGTTATCATGATTTATTTGGTGACAGCAGCACTAACTCTTTTGTGATAGGTAAAATACGAACCCAGGAGCAGGGCAATGAAAATGAACATTTGTGCCCACGCGGATACCGGGAATCCCGAGGCGATAAAACAGTATGTAGCGCCCGCCAGGTCGAAAAAATAACCGGCATAGGCCCATTCTTTTAGCCTGGGGAAACCCGGTGTAAGTATGGCGATGGCTCCGAGTACTTTGCCTACTGCGAGGAATTTCATCAGATATGCCGGTAACTCCATTTGCTTCATCATGGCGTCGCCCTGGGCGCTGTGCATAAAGAAGGTTCCAACTGCCGAAAAAAGCATCAGCAGGACGATCAGGATCGTACAGATCCAATAAATAATGTTAGTAGCTTTCATTGTTTACGGTTTTTTGTGGTGTAGCCATTAGTATTTTACGATAAGTAATATAGGAAATTGCGAGCAGTACCAGGCCTAACACCATCGGCACCCACAGGGCAAATGGAAATGATAAGGCCGACCCGGCGAAGAGTACGATGGCGCCCACCAAATCGAAGGTGAAGCCGGCATACACCCACTCCCTTACCCTGGGATAGCCTGGGATCAATATGGCGACGATACCCAATATCTTCGCTATAGCCAGCATCTTAAACATATAACCCGGGAACTGCACCTGTTTGCCAAAGGCCTCGCTATGCTCAGGATGAGCCAATGTTTGCACGACTGTGAAGAGCATCACCAGAATGATCAATATGGTGCTGATCCAATAAATAATTTTTGTTGCTTTCAATGTCCTGCAGTTTGGTTTATTGAATGATTTATTTTTTTGGTTCGTAACAGTTTACCATCCAATTTACGCCGAATTTATCTGTGCAGCTACCGTAGTAGGCGCCCCAGAACATATCGTCCA
>JAICXZ010000055.1 GCA_025934475.1 Mucilaginibacter sp.
CAAAGATCATCGACACGCTGAAAAATTACAGCAGGGCGCAATTATATAAAGATGTTATTGCAGGCATTATTGTTGGCATTGTGGCGTTGCCACTGGCCATAGCGTTTGCCATTGCCTCGGGTGTATCACCGGAAAAGGGAATTTTCACTGCTGTGGTCGCCGGGTTCATTGTCTCAGCACTCGGTGGCAGCCGCGTACAGATAGGCGGCCCGACCGGGGCTTTTATCGTGGTGGTATACGGTATCGTTCAGCAATATGGTATCACCGGGCTTATCATCGCCACTTTCATTGCCGGCATACTGCTTATCGTGATGGGTCTCACCAGGCTGGGTAGCGTTATTAAGTTTATCCCCTATCCACTCATCGTCGGGTTTACAACTGGCATCGCTGTCATAATTTTTTCCTCGCAGGTAAAGGATTTCCTCGGACTAAAAATGGGGAATGTCCCAGCCGACTTTATCGGCAAGTGGCTTGCATTCGGGCAGCATCTGGGCTCTATAAATTGGTACGCAGTTGCCATTAGCGCATTTACGCTATTTACCGTAACGCTCTGGCCTAAAGTTACACATAAGATTCCCGGTTCATTGGTTGCTATTCTTGTAACGACACTTGTAACCAGCATTGTTCGCCTGCCGATAGAAACTATCGGGAGCCACTTCGGCTCAATCGCGTCTGCACTCCCGTTGCCGGTGATGCCCAGGGTTAGTTTACAGGTGCTACAACAAATGATACGCCCTGCGTTCACTATTGCCATGCTGGGCAGTATAGAGTCCCTCCTTTCGGCTGTAGTGGCTGACGGCATGACGGGCGGTAACCACCGCTCCAACACCGAACTGGTTGCGCAGGGTATCGCCAATATTTGCTCGTCCATTTTTGGCGGCATCCCGGCTACCGGGGCCATTGCCCGAACAGCAACCAATATAAAAAACGGGGGACGAACACCCGTAGCAGGAATGGTGCATGCACTAACACTTCTGATCATCATGCTATTCGTCGGCAAATGGGCCGTCCTGATTCCGATGCCGACTCTGGCGGGCATATTGGTGATGGTGGCCTGGAACATGAGCGAGATTGATAGTTTCCGGTTTGTACTGAAAGGCTCTAAAAGCGATGCTACAGTATTACTGGCGACCTTTCTGCTAACCATATTTGTTGATCTTACAGTAGCTATTGAGATCGGAATGATCCTGGCTGCATTCCTTTTTATGCGAAAAATGATGCAAACGAGCTCGGTATTGCAAACCAACTTGACAACAGAGGACCAAGCCGACAATATTTCGATACCCGAGCTCCCCGAAGGGGTTGACGTTTTTGAAATAAACGGTCCCCTATTCTTCGGAGCAGCTTATAAATTTCGCGACACGATGAAGATGATCGAGAATCCTGCTAAAGTGCTGATCATAAGGATGGATAATGTCCCCGTAATAGATGCCACCGGCTTGCGGGTACTAAAAGACGTGCACGATGAAGCGAGCAAGAAAGGCAGCAAGCTGATCCTTTCAGAAATTAGCAGCGAGCAGGTTACCGGCGAACTGCAAAAAGCACGTTTGCTGTTTTTAATCGGTAAAGCTAATATTACCCAGACCTTTGAAAATGCTCTGCAACGGGCAAATGAAATTCTCGGAAATTAAAAAAGCGCACCATATAGGTGGCACGCTTCCGGTTTAAAAATCTTTTATTGCTTATGCGTACTGCACGCTAAGCGAAATATCTACGTTCAAGGCCCGCGATACGATGCAATTGGCTTTGGCGCCCTCTGCAATTTCTTTGAACTTGTCCGCAGACACCCCTTCAATAGCCGAACCCGTCAAGTTAAGTTGAATGTGGGTACTGGTAAGGGTATCGGTATTCAGTTCAAGTACTGCCTCTGTGTTCAGATCGCCGGGAGTAAAACCTGCGTCCGACAGGGCATAACCGACAGCCATAGTAAAGCAGCCGGCGTGTGCCGCAGCAAGCAATTCCTCGGGGTTAGTGCCAACGCCTTCTGCGAAACGGGTCTTAAATGAATATTGGGTTTTGTTCAGGGTGGTGCTTTGAGTGGTCAGGTCACCGCTGCCTTCTTTAAAAGTGCCGCTCCAATGGGCCTTTGCTGTGCGTTTTAAGCTCATAGTTGTAAGTTTTGATGTGAGTCGAAATTAGTCAATTTATGTTAAGAGTAATTTAATTATTTCGAGGCCGGCCACTTCGCCCGCTCATACTGTAGCGGCCATTTAATCTCGTGTCCCAACTCGCGTGCTGCCCGCAAAGCGAAGTGCGGATCGCGCAGCATCTCCCTTGCTAATAATACCGCATCGGCCTGCCCGGTTTGGATGATCTCATCAGCTTGCTGCGGGGTAGTGATCAATCCCACAGCACCGGTAAGTATCTCTGCTTCTTTCTTGATCTTTTCGGCAAATTCGACCTGGTAACCGGGTTTGAGTGGAATTTTTGCTGTAGCAACATTACCACCTGACGAACAGTCAATCAAATCAACGCCCTTCTCTTTCAGCAACTTGGATAGCGCGACAGAATCGTCAGCGGTCCAGCCTCCTTCCGTCCAGTCGGTGGATGAGATGCGGACGAATAATGGTTTGTCATCCGGCCAACTTGCTTTGACTGAGTCTACCACCTCTAGCAACAGCCTTGTGCGATTTTCAAATGAACCGCCATATTCATCTGTACGATGATTGCTGAGCGGCGAGTAGAATTCGTGGATCAGGTAGCCATGGGCGCCGTGAATTTCAACGACATCGAACCCAGCTTCTAGCGCCCTGGCTGCAGCAGCTTTGAAATCTGCTTTTATTTTCTCGATGTCTGTTTTATCCAGTTCAAGCGGAGCCTCTTCTGCCTCGGTAAATGAAACGGCACTTGGTGCCAGGCTTTTCCATCCGTTTTCGGCATCCGAAGGTATTTGCTTGCCGCCTTTCCATGGGATATCGTGACTTGCCTTTCTCCCCGCATGCGCCAGCTGGATCCCGGCCAGCGCATCTTGACTGTGGACAAAGGAAGCGATCTGTTTTAGCTTTTCTATGTGATCATCCTTCCAGATTCCTAAATCTCCCGGACTAATACGCCCTTCAGGCGAGACAGCAGTTGCCTCGGTCATAACAAGCGCTGCGCCCCCTACGGCAAATCCGCCCAGGTGCACAAGGTGCCAGTCGTTTGCAAAACCATCTGTACTTGAATATTCGCACATTGGTGATACAAAAATGCGGTTCTTAAACTCGGTGTTTTTTATGGTGAGGGGTGAAAAAAGATGGGCCATAGCGGATTAATTTTCGGCAAATATTAGGGTTTATCATGAAGGCAGCTTCACAGTTTTGTAAAATAGATTGCGATGGCACAAATATGAGATTTAACATTATATGTTTGAACATTGCCTCACTTTGGCTGTTAAATCTGAAAGCATGAAAAACAACATCACCCTCAAGGTTGCTGACGGCACCGAAATGGCTGCTTATACCTCATTCCCCGAATCTGCGTCATGCAAATTGCCCGGCATCATGGTTTGGCAGGAAGCATTCGGCGTTAATGGACACATGCGTAAAGTAGCTGACCGTTTTGCGGCGGCAGGCTATGCGGCCATTTGCCCCGAGCTATTTCATCGGACCGCACCGCGGGGTTTTGAAGGAGACTACACTAATTTTGATACCGTTACACCACATACCTCAGCTTTAACTATCGAAGGACTCGAGGCAGATATTCGCGCTACCTGGGATTGGCTCAGCAGCCAGGAAAATGTTGATGCCAACCGGATATACTGCGTTGGCTATTGCATGGGTGGAAGGGTTTCATTCATTGCCAACAGCATACTGCCGGTTAGAGGGGCCGTTTCGTACTATGGAGGCGGCATCGATAATTTTGCTGATCGCTGCGCCAACCTGCATGCTAAACAATTGTTTTTCTGGGGTGGATTGGATAAGCATATTAAATCCGAAAACATTCACACTACCTTAAAAGCAATGGAGGCTGCCGGAAAGGATTTTATCAACGTCAAAATATCTTACGCCGATCACGCCTTTAATTGCGACGAACGGACTGCCTATAATAAAGCGGCATCCGAAGAAGCGTGGGCATTGACGCTGGCTTTCCTGGCAAATCATTAACTTAGCATCAAGCCGCAATAGTACCGGCCGCAAAACACATATCGGATAGTGAGCACTTACACCACCCTGATTATTTTAAGCGGACTGGTCATTTTCTCATACCTGTTCGACCTGATTGCCAGTAAGATCAAGCTACCTTCGGTACTATTACTATTATTTCTTGGTATTGGAATAAAACAGTTGGTCGGTTACTTCGGATTTAAGACCTATGATTTCTCGCTCATTCTTCCTGCCCTGGGCACCTTAGGGCTTATCTTAATCGTTTTTGAAGGCTCCCTCGAACTGAAGTATAGCCGCGAAAAGAATTCAATCATCAAGAAAACATTTTTTTCGGCACTAATCATTTTGCTGCTTACCTGCGCATCCATTACCGCGATCATATATTACATCACCAGACAGGGAATATACCAGTGCTTTGTTAATTCGATCCCATTTTGTGTAGTCAGTTCCTCTATCGCTATACCTTCGTCCGCTGGCATCAACAAACAAAAGCGCGAGTTTATTATTTATGAATCGTCGTTTTCCGATATTCTTGCTATTATTCTGTTCAACTTCGCAATCAGCAATACACAGTTCGACGTTCCCGCATTTGCCAGCTTAGGGCTCGAATTGTTAGTCATTATACTTTTTGCGGCCACCTCGTGCGTCTTTCTGCTTTATCTCATCGGGCGCATTACGCATCACATCAAATTTTTCCTTATCATTTCGCTTATTATACTGGTATATGCTATAGGGCAATCATACCACCTTTCGGCGCTTATTGTGGTACTATCGTTCGGGTTATTTTTAAATAATGCCGATCAAATTAACTTGCCCTGGTTCCGGAAAAATTTCCTTTACCCAGGCTACTCTTTCGAACTGAAACAACTGTTTCAACTCTCGGCGGAGAGCGCCTTTGTAATGCGGACCTTCTTTTTTGTGGTATTTGGTTTTTCGATGGATGTTTATCAGATACAGAACTGGACCATCCTGGCAACGGGCGGTGCTATCCTCATCGCTATTTATATCATCCGCTTTTTGTATATCCGCTTTATCTCAAAAATCGACCTTCTACCCGAATTGGTACTGGTACCACGCGGACTGATAAGCATACTGCTCTATTACAATTTACCGAAAGAGCTGCGCATAAAGGGAATCGAGACTGGGCTGCTATTCGTAGTAGTGCTCGGTACAAGCGTTATCATGAGTCTTGGTTTGCTGCTAAGCAAAAAAGAAGTTGCGGCCAAAACCAGCCCAGATGCTTAACATCAATTGACCTCTTTTTCTTTTTTTACCAGTAACAACTCATCATTGTCAAGTGGCAGATAAGCATACTCATAGCAGAAATGGTAGGTCTTGCCATTTTGTGTGTGGTATAGGCTAGTAAAGTATTCGAAATTAAAACCCTTTGCGGCCATCTTCTGCCGGGTCGTTTTTGTTTTGCCCGATGGGTTCAGCTCTTCCATGATCCGGCGGTTGCGGCGTAGTACATTGTTGATATTACGTACCATGTTGGAGCTTGTACTATTGAGCTGGTTATTATAATTATTGCGGCACTGATCATTACAGAACTTCTTATCGGCGCGGCCATGAATCACTTCACCGCAATCGAGGCAATATTTTTCATTATTCATATCGCGAATATAATCAGTATCTTATCCATTTGCAAACGTTTACAAACGGAAATTATCGACTATAAACGATTAATAACCGAATAATTTTTCGAGCTCGCCACAACTTTGTTTCACCGAATCGAAAAGAAAATTAAAATTTTAAGCGACATGAACACATTAAGAAACAGCGTACGTCTGGTAGGTAACCTGGGCGCAGATCCTGAAGTAAGAAGTTTTGACAACGACCGCAAATTGGCCAAAATGTCCCTTGCCACCAAAGAGAGCTATAAAAATGACAAAGGTGAGCGTATCACTGACACACAGTGGCACAACCTGGTATTATGGGGCGCGCAGGCTAAAATGGCTGAAGAATTTTTAAAGAAAGGCGATGAAATAGCCGTTGAGGGAAGGCTTTCGAGCAGAAGCTATGTAGACAAAGACGGCAACAAAAAATACTTTACTGAGATCGTAGTAAATGAATTCCTAAAAGTAGGAATGAAAAAATAAAAATATACCTAACCTAAACCTTCACCAGCAGGCGAGTTCTTTATAGAGCCGCCTGCTTTACCTAAAAACAAATCCCTATTTATTATATTTGCTATGGCATCAGAAGCAAAAGAAACTGCCCGGTTATACGCTGTGCTTACCGATAAGCTAGGCGCTGATACGACCGAGGCCATGTTCAAGTATATCGACAACAAAGCAGAACGCGCAGTGGAAAGCAAGATATTATCATTGGCAACCAAAAATGATATTGCTCTTTTGAAGGATGAGCTTCATGCAACAAAGGATGATCTTCACAAGGAAATAGGTCTTTTGAGAGAAGACCTTCACAAAGAGGTTGTGGATGTGCGCAAGGAGATTGGTGATGTTCGCAGAGACATTGGCGAATCCAAAGCTGATACGATCAAATGGATGTTTATTTTCTGGATAGGTCAAGTTGGTGCAACACTGGGGATCGTATTTCTCTTTCTGAAAAAATAAAAGGCTGCAGTTTATACATTGATCGTCTTCTCCACAATAACATGAATCACATCATCCAATTCTGAAGCCGTAGTTTCGAGGTGCTGAACAATTTCTTTGTTTAGCGGATTTGACGGATTGTTCTTATCAAACAAATTTACCAACCCCATAATGGTTGCTACCGGCCGGCGAATATTATGTGAACTAATTGCGGCTATCTCTTGCAAACGACGTGTCTGCTCGGACAGGTGCTCTTCATTACGTTTACGTTCAATTAGTGTGCGCAAGATATTCACGGTACGCTCAATCATCAGAAGTTCGTCCTTTACCGGCTCACGCACGGTTGTATAATAAATTGCAAAAGTCGCCAAAACCTTAGAACTCCGGGCGCTAATAACAGGGGTCGACCAACATGCTTTAAATCCATGGCGAAGTATAGCATCCTTGTATTTTTCCCACAACGGACTGTCGGCGATATCACTAACGATCACTTGTTCCCGATGGTATGCAGCTGTACCGCAGGAACCAGCATATGGTCCTATTGGCTCGCCATCTATCGCAGCTTTATATTCGGCAGGAAGGCGTGGTGCCGACAAATGGTACACATGCTCTTGTTCCGCGTCCAATTCCAGGATAGAGCAGTACATTTCAGGAAAGATGCTCTCGATACCGAGCAATAGCTCCTCCGCCATTTTAGCAAGCGGATAATCGGGCATAAAATTGAGCACTAGCACCTTCTTTTCCAGCTCCAGTATGAGTTGTTCTATTTTTTCGCGACTGATATCGCGCACAAAAACGATAAGTTCGCCTTTGTACGCGTAGATATCAAGCCGGAACCAGCCTTTACAGTGCCAGTCGTAATATTCGAGCTCAACAGCAGTTTTATCCTTATAAACATTTTCAAATGCCGGGATCACGTGTTCAGTAACAGACATTTTATCAATCAGCCTAAAATCGGCTCCATACAACTCGTTTTCAGACATTCGAACCAGTTTTTGAAAAGCTGGGTTAAATGCATTGATGCGCCAGTTATGGTCGAGCATAAAGAAACCCTCGGTAAGGTTTGCCAGGATGTGCTGCATTTTATCCGATATATCGTTTGGATTCCGAATATTCAGTTTTTCATTAATATAGATTCCGGATGCATATACCATTTGCTCAACATCATCAAAACAAATAGACCATGTAATATTCAAAAAGGTACCAGCTTGAGTTCCAATGCGGAAATGAAAGCCTTCAACTCTCTTCAATACAGTAATACTTTGAAATAATTCTTTGACCCTGTTTTTATCCGCTGGATGAGTAAACTCGGCAAGGTTCTTGCCGGTACTTTCCTTCGCACTGTAATCGGTGAAATACCTCCAGGAATCGTTTGAAGAAATAATATTTCCTTTAATATCGGTAGCGCAGAAAATATCGCTGGAATGACTCTGTATAAAGACAAGCAGTTGATTCATAACCAGCCATTTATTATTAGTAAATTTACGATAATAAATTACCTATTATGCAATAATATAATATATAAAATTTACGGAGTTGTTACCGCTACCGGTAAGATCTTGCCGTTGAAGAATTTATGGCCTGTTAAGGCAAAATCCGCAATGTATTTGCCCATCTCGAAAGCTAAAACGGGCGACTCATATCCGGGAAAAGCTTTCTCCAGCATTTCGGTCTGCGCAGAGCCCAAGGCAAGGCAGTTCACCCTTATCTTTCTGTCTGTTAATTCCTGGGCCAGGCACTCGGTTAGCGTGTGCAATGCTGCTTTGCTAGCTGAATATGCCGACAATCCCGGGAATTTGGCACTGCCCTGGTAACCACCCATGCTGCCAATATTAACGATATGGGCATTGGCCGGCATCAATGGCAAAAGTGCCTGGGTGATGCGAACATGGCCTATAAAGTTACTTTGCAGCATCTCTACAAAATCACTTTCTTCTAATTCGGTAAAGGGCTTATTAATGAGTACGCCCGCATTATTGATCAGTATATCGACCCTGTTATCAAAACGGCCGCCGATAAATTGCAGCAAACCGTCGTAGTCATCATGAACAATATCAAAAGCTATCGGGAAAAGCTGACAATCAGGATTAAGCCCTTGTGCAATTTCTGATAGCCGGCCAAGTTTATCTTCAGAACGAGCCAACGCGATAACCTTGTGTTGATTTGACAGAATAAGATCCAAAACCGCTTCAAAGCCCACACCGCTGCTGGCGCCTGTTATAATAATGTTCATGACGACTAAGTTATTAAAATTCTCATACCACCAGCTTCTGCTCGACCGGATGTTTGATCAAGTAAAAGCCGTCGTTGATGAGTTTGGTAAGTTCAGGCTCATTGACAGCCTTATTTTCGAGGAATACTCTAATTTCTGCAGCCACTTCGTGCTCGACATCTTCGTGATCAAGGATTTCCAATATTTCCAATGCACACAACCAATCGTCGTGATGATTTTTTTGCAGCTGGAACCAAACATTGCCTAAAAAACCAAAATCTCCACCCTTTTGCCGGCGATTGCGCACCTGCTGATAAAGCTGATGTAGCTCGCGAGTACGTCGATCATACTCAGGGTGGTGAGTACCGGTATTTGACTTGGGGGAAATTTCTTCGAAAGCATCCTTATCGGCGGCTCCACAAAAAACGGAAATGATCTTTTCGCCAATCGCCATGTCGTAGGCGCCCCAGGCAGGGTCAAAAAGCACGTTCCCATCTCCATCGATAACTGTGCAATTCTTAAATGTTATCATTAAGGTCTTGTGGCCTTTAGTCAAAATATTTTCAATAAAGCCGTTTACTTTAATTCCATGCTCAAATTCGAGGTTTATGTGCTGACCTGATTCGATGCCAATTGCAGAAAGTTCATCAGAGGACATATTTTCCAATGGAACAGCAACTCCTTTTAGTTTCCCTACCGGTGAACTGAAGCCATCTTTATGATATTCCTTACCGTGACCGCTCAAGAGCCTATTTTCGTGACACAAAATCGTCAAACCTGAAGTTTTGATAAATTTTACATCTTCTCCCACCTTCTCATATGCTGACATCACACCCGACACCTGCAATCCCGAACTGTAAACCGCTGTACAAGCGTTTTTGCTTTCGACTGCTTTTTGCAATCCATAGGCCCCTCCCCTCCTGAACGACATGCTATCAGCAAATTGTTCCAACACGTCGATCAGGTTTTGAAAGGTAGGTGTCACAAACAACTGCGGCTGGGGCTTGGTGATATCATAAGCGTAGTTTACCGCATCTATTGTGTACCAAAGCTTTTTTACATCG
>JAICXZ010000377.1 GCA_025934475.1 Mucilaginibacter sp.
GCACTACGGCAAGCAGGTTATTGCTGTATTTTGAAGGATCGATACTGTTCATCGTCGCAATCTTCTTTGTAGCGACTAATCCGTTAACAAAAACCTCCGATTTACTGACCGGTGCGGTGTTCCTTTTTACCAACTGCATTTTCTATTACAGGCTAACAAGGAAGAAACAAGCTGCCTCCATCAGGACAAGGAAATAGGGTTTAAAAAAATTTAGGTAAACTTGCACCTATAAATGAAAGCATTTTACGGAGATCTCAAACTCGGCATTTTAGGCGGCGGTCAATTGGGCCGCATGCTCATCCAACAAGCCATCAACTATAACGTAACGGTAAAAGTACTCGATCCTGACAGGGATGCTCCCTGTCGCAAGCTGTGCGATGAATTTGTCGTTGGTTCGCTTGGCGATTACGAAACCGTTTATAAGTTTGGCAAAAAGGTAGACCTGCTTACCATCGAGATTGAAAAGGTAAATGTGGACGCATTGGAGCAACTGGAGAAAGAGGGTGTGCTTGTTTATCCTCAACCCCGGATTATACGGCTGATCCAGGATAAAGGGTTGCAGAAACAGTTCTTTAAAGAAAACGGGATTCCGACAGCCGAATTCCAGATCATTTCTTCGCCCGAGCAATTAATGCAGAGCCGTATCCCCTTCCCATATATCCAAAAGCTTCGCCGCGATGGTTATGACGGCAAAGGTGTATATAAGGTTATCGATGAATCATATCTTGAGGGTGCGTTTAAAGAACCGAGCCTGATAGAGCGCTGGGTCGATTTTGAAAAAGAGCTTTCCGTTATTGTAGCCCGTAATGCCGATGGCGAGATCAAAACCTTCCCGATGGTGGAGATGGAGTTTAACCCACAGGCTAACCTTGTGGAGTTCCTGATATCGCCCTCGACCTTTCCATTCGAGATACACCAGGAGGCCGAGCGCATAGCGAAAATAGGTGCTGAGTCGTTAAATATTGTCGGTTTATTGGCCGTAGAGATGTTTTTGGATAAGAACGGCCACATCCTGGTGAATGAGTTGGCGCCACGGCCACATAATAGCGGTCACCAGACCATAGAAGGCAATGTTGTGTCACAATTCGAACAGCATTTGAGGGCGATATTTAACCAGCCACTGGGCGACACAACCTGCCTCAATAATGCGATTATGATCAACGTTCTTGGCGAAGCTGGATACGAGGGCCCGGCAATTTACCAGGGCATCGAAGATGTACTGGAATGTGCAGGCGTTTACATACATTTATATGGTAAGGCGCTTACCAAACCCTTCCGCAAAATGGGACACGTAACCATTGTGGACGCAGATCGGGACAAGGCGATCGAAAAGGCAAGGTTTGTGCAGAAGACGCTGAAAGTTATTTCTTAGTCCGTGGTCGATGGATTATAGTCCATAGCCAATAAATATTAGATAAATAACCATTGACCATCGACTATGGTCTATGGACAAAATAAACAATATGAGTAATCCCAAAGTAGGCATCATCATGGGCAGCAAATCGGACCTGAATGTAATGCAGGACGCTGCCGACGTATTAAGAGAATTAGGCGTTGCCTATGAGATCACTGTTGTATCGGCTCACCGCACACCGGAGCGCATGTTCAGCTACGCCAAATCAGCTGCCGATCGTGGCTTAAAGGTGATCATTGCAGGTGCCGGTGGCGCCGCTCACTTGCCGGGCATGGTGGCCTCATTAACTCATTTGCCTGTTATCGGCGTACCTGTAAAATCGAGCAACTCGATCGATGGCTGGGACTCGATACTTTCCATACTTCAAATGCCTAATGGTATCCCCGTAGCTACAGTTGCGCTTAACGCTGCAAAAAATGCAGGCATCCTGGCTGCACAGATCGTTTCCACTGCGGACGAACACCTGGTTAAAAACCTGGTAGCCTACAAAGAAAAGCTTAAGGAAAAGGTGGAAGAATCAGCGAGAGAAATGGAATCGGGCAATTTATAAATCAGGCAAATACGAGCGTTACAGCTATATAGTCCTGATCGGAGAATTTATTGGCCGGTTTCTTTTGGAACCTCCTCGAGTCAAATAAACTATGGACCACGGCCATTTTTATTCCCAAATCCTGGTTCTCGTAGGGTGTTAAAGCACCGTGGGCATTTAGATCGTAGAAAACTGCATTAAAATTTTTCACGATATATTCCGAGGCCTTAGGATCAAAGTAATCCAAAAACTCAAAAAGCTTTGTTAGCTGTTTGGGTTTGACATCGTTGTTGGCGTGATTAATATAAAACACAACGTTGCTTACCTTCCTGGTGCTCTTATCAAAATTGATGATGATTGAGTTTTGGAAATCAATGTCTTCCCTGAACTGACTTTCCTTACCTTCGAAATGAGCTTCTACAGTACCCCCGAGCGCTTTCTCGTCTCCAAAAATGTATTTATAGGGAGGTCTTGAAAAAACTTTCTTTAAGGTATCACAATTGAAATTAGTTAGATGCGTAGACTTCGTTAAAGGCTTAATCGTCGCCGAGACTTTACCCGCGTTGTTTTGAACCGGTTTATCGGAACAGCCGCATGATCTGAAGACTATAATCAGCGGTATGGCGAACAGAAGATTGTACCTCATTTGTAATGACAAGGCCTTTAATACCACAATTATAGCGATTTCATAGACAAATCACCCAAACACATTTATTCATCATTATATCCTGATATGAACGACGCCATGAGTTGATACCTTTGTTATGATATGAACGATCTTAATATCTATACGATCACCTCAGCTATCGCCGATCCTGTCCGGTTATCGGCGATGATGTACCTGATGCGCGGACGGGCGCCTTATGCTGAGATACAGAATCACCTCGAGGTATCGCAAAGCAATTTGTCCAACCATCTCGCCGTATTGCACCGCGCGGGACTGGTTAAAAAAATCAACAACGGCCGGAGGAACGACTACGAGATTGCAACTTCTGAGGTGGCCCAATTGATTGAGTTGCTACAAAACATGCAGAAGGTTCCAACCAAAAAGCCGGTTATCAAGAACATCGCCATTGCCCGCACCTGTTATGATCACGTTGCCGGGAAGTTGGGTGTATCAGTTTTTAACGCTCTAAAGGATCAGGGCGCTATAGCTTATGATTCAGTCCTAGCTGATCCGCAATATTTCACAGAGGAAGTTACGCTTGGTATCAATGCTGGTAAGACGTTTAATGCTTTGGGCGTGAATATCTCAGAGATTTCGACCTCGCGCCGCAAATACATTTATGCCTGCCTCGACTGGACGGAGAAACAACCTCATTTGGCCGGCGCGATCGGCGCCGCCCTTTGTCATTCCATGATGGAACAAAAATGGATAGTACGAAACGAAGAAAAAAGAGTATTACGGGTTACCGATTCCGGTAAAAAGGCTCTGAAAAAAATTATAAATCTCGATTTTGATGTTTACTGCAATGCTTAATAAAGCTTATAAAACTATCAGGCCAAAAATATTATACTTTGGCACGCCGGTAGCGTTGATTACTACCTTGGACGAGCAGGGCAATCCCAATATCGGACCAATGTCGTCCGTTTGGGCTCTGGGATATAAGCTTGTGCTTGGTTTGGGCTGCAACGGCAAAACGTTCAGTAACCTGATCAACCAGAAAGAATGCGTGATTAATCTACCCTCGGTCGGTCTGCATGAAAACATTGAAAAGATAGCCCGCTTAACCGGCATGAATCCTGTGCCAGAAGAAAAGCAGGCACTATATAAGTTTGAAAAAGACAAGTTCAGCGCCGGAGGATTTAAAAAAATGCACTCCCAAATGGTACAGCCGCCATCAATCAAAGACTGTCCTCTTCAACTGGAAGCGGTATTTGAAAGCTACTCGGTGCTGGAATACGATGACGATGGGAATCCCGATACCGCGGCAGTAACAGTTGAAGTGATTAACGTAAGGGCTCATGAAGATATCACCACGGGCGATAATCACATCAATCCCGAACACTGGTCACCCCTGATCTACAATTTCAGGCATTACTACGGATTGGGCAAATATCTGGGAAAAACATTCAAAGCTGAGGTGTAGTCCGTTTTTACTTTCGGACTTATGCGGACTTTCCGACTTACGGACTTTGTCAATTCAATTCGGGATTCTCCGGAAAATTGGCAATGTGGGCGTACCGCTGACCGAGGCCCTTAACCACATCTTTCCAAAGGTTTTGATCTTCGTGGGCAAAAAGTATTTCGGGATTAAATTTATCGGTCACTATCCAGGCATCATCCCCTATCTCGGCATCAAGCTGACCGGCTACCCAGCCCGAATAGCCTATAAAAAACTTGATATCGCCCTCTGACAGCTGATAATTTGAAGTTAGTTGTTTTACTGCTTCAAAATCGCCACCCCAATAAACACCGTCAACCAATTCAATTCCGCCTTCAATTTTTTCGGGGACACGATGTATAAAGTGTAAAGTGTCATTACCAACCGGACCACCCATAAAAACAGGTAATTCCGAATATTGGATATCGGGCAACAGATCGCCCAATTGGTATTCGCTCTCGTGGTTTAAAACAAACCCCATAGCACCCTCATCAC
>JAICXZ010000042.1 GCA_025934475.1 Mucilaginibacter sp.
AGGTATCTTCTTCTTGTCCGCCCGGTGCCTGCTGCACGCCGTCTAAGGTGATAAATTGCAAAACTGTTATTTTTCTCATTGGTAATTTGTTTTTGATTATGATGTAAAGCTCGGTGTAAGTAGGGTTGTTTGTAACCTGTAAAAACGGCAAAGTTGAGGGTGAAATGCGACAGCGACAACAGCTGGGTTGATCCCCGTCCTGTTCGGGTGGCTGTAAGGCCTTACGCAAGTTTGAAATAACGGTTATTTGTCGAAAAAAACATTAGCACAAATAACCTTTTACCAGGTAAGCTGTTGAATGCTTAAATTAAACAGCCAATGAAAACACTTGCAATTATCCTGATCGTTATTGGGGCAGCCATGCTCATCTGGACAGGATTTACCTACACCAAAAGAGAAAAAGTTATCGATGCCGGCCCCTTACATGTTTCCGCAGATAAGGAGCACACTGTCAGTTGGCCTCCTTATGCAGGCGGAATCCTGTTGGTTGGTGGCCTGGTACTTTTATTTACATCGCGAAAATTTGTTTAGCCAACCTGGGCTAAACTATGTCATGAAAAACTATTTTTCATGTTAATATGTTGTATATTAGTATAAAATAAATAGACCTGACCTTATGGATTTCACCAATAATCTATACGGCGATGGAGGATTTTAGCAAACTTCCCTGGTGGGGACAAGTCGTATTTTTTGCGACAAATGCCTGGGTCATTTTTATTCTGGGCCTTTTACTAAGACAAACAATCATACGCAACCACTTCCACTTTTCAGATTTGTTCACGAGAAAGAAAACGGAGTCGGCAAACCAACCTCGTAAGGAATACGACAGAGGGCATTCATCGGGATATATCGACGCCTGATTTACAGTTGCGACTAAATCATTGTATTCGCTAACATGGGCGGAGTGTGTTTGCTTTTAAAATGTTATTAAAGTTTATGGCTGGTAATCATACCAGCCACAAACTAAAGATCATTTGAGGTAATTGGCTGCCTACTCTAATACAAGGTCTCCCAGGGAAATATGTAACGACAAACAGAATTCGTTGAGGCTTTCAACGGTCAGGTCGCGTGTGCCGGATAACCACGTGCGCAGGCTGTGCATCTCTTTACGAATACGCGAACCCAGTTCTGCTGCGGTCAACCCGGTTTCGGCTAGAATGTGTTCGACGCGAGCTTTTACTGCAAGGCGATTTTCCTTGCTTTCCAGGTCAGACGGACGCAATTTGTCAAGAATACGGTCGAGAAATTTGGATTGGATTTCTGTTTTCATAGGGTCTTTGCGCATGTGAGTCGCAGGAAGACAAGATAATAAAAATCGTCAAAAACAATGGGGTTGTTGAAAAATGAATCGATGATTTTACAAAAAATGCGCTCCGGCTCTCACCCCGAAACGCACCACTAACGTGACCAACTAAAACTCAACTTTGGTTGAAAAGGTTGTAGAAGTTGTATTAGTTGAATGGGTTAACTATTTCAACTAATACAACCAATTGAACAATACAATTGAAAATCACTTATTCACTCCTTAAACTCTTAATAGGATTCGCCAGCGCTGCTTTTATTGCCTGGGAGCTTATGGTAGCCAGGGCAATAATAATGGCGGCTAGTCCGCCGGTTGCAAATAGCCACCAACTGATGTTGATGCGATACGCATAATCCTGCAGCCATTGATGCATGAAATACCATGCGATGGGTGTTGCAATGGCGAAGGCAATGGCAATGAGTATGATAAACTCTTTGGAGAATAAATAGACGATATTGTTAGTGGTAGCACCCAACACTTTACGGATACCTACTTCCTTTACCCGCTGCACCGCCATGAATGAGGCCAAACCATATAAGCCAAGACAGCTAAGGAATATAGCGATGGCGGCGAAAATTTTATACAGCTGCGCCAGCTGGGTTTCCTGCTTGTAAAAACTTGCGATCTTTTCGTCCAGGAATTTGTATTCAAAAACATAATCGGGATAGGTTTGGTCAAATACCTTTTTAACCGATTGCATCGTAGACGAAATGTGCGTTGTTGTCAGCTTTATAGCAAGTTGGTTGTACATGGCTTTGTCCTGGGTAATAATTAGCGGGGCAAGCTCATCGCGGAAAGACCGGTCGTTAAAATCTTTCAATACGCCAACAACAACGCAGGTTATCTGGTCATTCCATATACTTATTTGCTTGCCTATTATATCTTCCGGTTTTTTTAGTCCTAAGGCTTTCACAAGCGTTTCGTTTACTAAAAATTCGGTTGTCATATCTGAAGGCCGCAGATTTCTACCGGCCACGAGCGGCAGCTTGTAAGCGGGTACATACTCCTCGTCAGCAAACTTGGTGATCGCCTTGAAATCAGTTTCTTTTACAGCATGGTCAAATTTTAATGGGCTCCAGGTGTCTTTGCCGTTTTCGACGGGGGTGTTGGTATTTAAGCTAACGGTTTGCACACCGCCCGTCGACAATAACTCCCGTTTCAAATAGTCCATCTTGCTCATCAGCGTAGTATCTACGCGGAAAGGAACGGTTACAACGGCATCTTTATCAAAACCCAGGGGTTGATCCATAAAATAATCCATCTGCTTCACAATAATGAGCGTGCCGATGATGAGCGTCTGAGCAATAATGAATTGAAATACCACCAGCCCTCTCCGCAATGAAATCCCGCTTCCGGTTGCTACCGCGAGTTTGCTCTTTAGAGCATTAACAGGATTGAAACGCGACAAAACTATGGAGGGGTAAAATCCGGCCAAAGCCGTTACTACAAAGGTCACCGTCGCCAGAAATAAAATAATTGCCGGATTGGTAAATATGTTGAATGAAAGCGAAAGCTCTAAAAGTTTTCCAACAGCACTTAATGAAAGGACAGTTATGCTTGTTGCCAATATTACAGCGCTTATCACGATCAAAAATGTTTCAGCCAAGAACTGTATCTGCAACTGAGATTAGCTGCTACCCAAAACTTTCCGCACGCCAACCTCTTTTGCACGATTAATGGCTTGCGCAGTGGATAGGTTGATAAAGTTTACACAAGCAATCAACAGGATAAACGCCGCGATGAGCCACAACACATTGAGCAATTCATGACTGACCGTTTGGTTGCTATAATTACCCGCCCTGGCATCATAATGCACCGCGCTTAACGGCTGTATAATGCGGTTATCCCTATTGTCTGCAGATTCGACCTTTCGTGAGTAAGCACTTAGCTGCTGATTGAAATTATCAACTGAAGTATTGGGCGGCAGCAAAATATAGCAGCCGAAGCCGGATACCGTATTATTCCAGTCATGATTGCTTGCCAGGTAATCGCCGGTAAAGCCGGTTCCGTAAGCCACGACGGCTTTTAGCTGAAAATCGGTATTTGGTGGTATGGTCGCCAAAATACCTGAAACGGTCAGCACATCAGTGCCGTGCTCGAACATATAGCCCCCGACCTGCAGTTTGATGGTTTTGCCCATGGCCGTTTTCCAGTCGCCGAAATATTTTTCAGCGATTTCTTTGGTCAGCAATACATTATTGGGATTTTTTAACGAAGCATACGAGCCTGCAAGCAGCGGAAAGTCAAATATTTTAAAGAATGAAGGCCCCATAAAAAATACTCCGTGTTGCTCTTTAAATGCCTTTTCCGTATTCCCATTACTGCCCACTATCTGAAACTGGTCATCGTGACTCGCAAAAATCGGAGCCACTTGTTCTATTTGGGGAAAGGAGGTTTTTAGCCCAACGGGCCACGGAAAAGGAAGGTCCTGCCCATAAGAAATATTCCCTGCATCCTGATGGTGATATTCGGTCAATACCCGGTAGATGCGATCTTTCTTTGCGTGAAAATTATCGAAGCTTATTTGATATTGGATGATAATAAAGATCACCATGCAAACGGCAATACCCACCGCCAGGCCGGTAACATTAATAGCCGAATAGCTTCTATTACGCACCAGGTTGCGCCAGGCTATTTTGAAATAATTTTTAAACATATAATTGCGATTTAATTTCTCACGAGACCACCCGGGAGCGGTTTCTTGATTCGAAATTAACTGCGCAGATAGGGCCTGGCTGCCCAAATTATAAGTTGATTGCTCTTTTTTATACTCGGCAGGGCTTTTTCCAATGATTTGTTTAAAAATGCGGTTGAAGCTGCTTTGCGAGTTGAACCCCGATTCATAAGCTATGCCCAGCAGGGTGATATGATCAAAAGCGGGGTCCTGCATTTTGCGGGCAGCGTCTTGAACACGGTATTCATTAATAAAATCGTTGAAGCTTTTTTTGAGAACCGTGTTTATGATCCGGGACAATTCGTGAGCAGTAAGGCCCAACTTTTCGGCAAGCGAGCCCAGGCTTAATTCAGGATCCTGGTAGTAGTGGTTTGTTTTAACCGCGTTCTTCAGCCAGGTAGCTTTTTGCCGCAGTTCTGCAGGCAGTAATGGTTTTAAGATTGGAGCGGTATCTGAAGCTGCGCCAATTTCCGGCCTTAAAAAAGCTCTTGCTGCAATCCAGATACTCATGGATACCAGGAGGAGATACAAGGGATAGTAAGCCTGTACGCCTAATTGATAGTGATAAATGAAATAAGCTGCCGCTGTAAAGGGTGTCCACAATAGCCACAATACGGCAAAACCTATCAGCAAGCGATGCAGCCATCGAAGCTCGTGGCGATGGCGGTCGCCACCAGTAAATTTTAGCTGCCGGTAAAAGTCTTCGATCAGGGTGCGGCACCGATATAGATAAATTACGACCGAGAGAAATGCCAATAATTGTAATACCGGATTTAATCGCTGAAAGGCAATTGTGTCATAAGTAGCGGTACCAGTTTGCACGCTTTCTATTGTTGCCAGTGCCTGAACGCCCAACTCAAACAATAAGGGGCTAAAATGCAGCAGATCGTTGGGTCGGAATTTATATTCGGGCCGGGTTATTTTGAGTACATAGAAATAGAGCAAAGGCCCAAGCGCCAGCGAAAATTGCATCGGCAGCCGGCTCCAAAGAGGAACGTAAGCTGTGAGCCCGATGTCGGTAGCCAATAGCCGGAATATCCACAAGGCAACAACAACCAACACCACTGCCAAAAACCGGTTTGCCGAACCGTTTGCTTTCTTACCAAACCATAAAAGCAGGGCAAAAGTGAGGCTGATAAATATCGTTCCGAAGAACGCAGCGTCATAAAGGGTAATATGGAATGTGTAGGGTGTCAACTTAATCAAACAACATCAATCCGCGTTCCAAACGTAATAAAATATTAGTAGCTAAAGTGTTAATGATAAGTTAAAACGGGGTGCGTAACGGAACCGGACAAAGATATGTGCGGTTTTGGCTTTAAGAAATCAGGTCTTTTAGCATTATGGGACCCTTATCTAATCTCCAATCTCTTTATTCCGAACGCAGACTATTCACCGGATTTACTACCGCCGCTTTTATTGCATGATAGCTGATTGTAATAACCGCCACGACGACCGCAAGTAATCCTGCCCCTGCAAACATCCACCATCGTATGCTGATGCGATAAGCAAATCCTTGCAGCCAATTATGCATCACGTACCATGCAATAGGCGAAACGATAAGAATGGAAAGTAATACCAGCTTTAGGAAATCTTTTGAAAGCAAGCCATTGATCGATGATATACTTGCTCCCAGCACTTTTCTTATGCCAATCTCCTTAGTGCGTTGCTCTATGGTAAAAGCTGCCAATCCGAAAAGCCCCATGCCTGCTAATATAATAGTAATGATTGTAAATATGCTAAATATCGAGGCCAGCCGGTCCTCGGCTTTATATCGTGAATTAAACGCATCATCCATAAATGTGTAATCGAATGGTGTATCCGCATCGTGCTTTTTATAGATATTCTGAATTGCGCCAAGTAATGTTGGCAAATTGGTATGGGGTTTTATTTTCGCAAAAAGGTAAGATCCTCCCTGTGTTTTCCAATATTTAGCGGTATCGGCCAGTATCCAAAGGCCGATAGGTTCTATTGGATCCTCAAGGGAGCTAAAATTGAAATTTTTAACAACACCTGCCACCTCTGTATTTTTAGGTTCCGATTTAATATAACTGCCAACCGGATTTAAAGGCAAATGGAGAGCTTCAACAGCCAGTTCATTGAGCACAACCTTATTTCCTGTGCTCAAATTGTTATGAGCCAATGGCGGATATTTCCATTTGAGTCCAAGTAATTGGAAAAAATCCTTGTCGACAACAAGCGACGGAAGCGACACCGTTTCATCTTTGGTTCTGCCGGGTATTCCAAACCTGTCGATATAAGAAAACATGCCATACCGGGATGTAGATACGTTGCTGACACCCGCTAATGTCCTGATTTCATGATTAAAGACGGGGTAATTTTTGAAATCGCTGCCAACAGGTATCATAACCACATTATCACGATCAACACCGGTGTTTGTATGTCTGAAAAAGTAAAGCTGCCGGTCTATAACAATTCCGCAAATGATCAGCCCGACAGATATCGCGAACTGTAGTGTCGTAAAAATTTTGCGGATAGTGACACCTCCAGTTTGCTTACCCATTTTTCCTTTAAGCGTAACAGCAGGTTTAAACGCCGACAAGACCAATGACGGATAGCTGCCCGAAACTATGACTGTGATCAGTAACAATCCGAATAGCAGCGCCAGAATAAGCGGGCTATAAAGGAAGGCATTATCTATTTTCAATTGCAGTATATTAAAAAATGCAGGTTTCAGCAGGCAACACAAGAAATACCCCAATACAAAGGATATGCTTGAAAAGAAGGCCGATTCGATATAGAATTGCAGTGCAATGCTCTTGCGGCTTGCCCCCGACACTTTACGTACCCCTATCTCTTTCGCCCGCAGCGTGGCCCTGGCGGTAGACAGGCTCATGTAATTAACCAGGGCAAGCGATAAGATCAATAGGGCCACTAAAGGAAATATAGTTAGGTACTTTAGGTTAGCATCATCCCAAGATCTGCCATTCAGATGCTGATCAACAATCGGCAACGCGGAATATATCGTTTTGGCATGATCTTTTTCGTGGATGAAAAGCGATTTAAGGCCACGAGCTATTGCGGCTGTATCAGAACGATGTTTTAACAACAAATAGACATCAAAATTACCACCGCCCAATTTTTGATCGCCCAAATAAGGTTTAGCCTCTTTGGTGGCTATAAAGCCTGATAAGGATGCAACAAAATTGTATTGGATGGATGAATTAGAGGGGCAATTCTCCGACACACCTGTAACCAGGAAGGTCCGTGCACTATCGGTTTTAATTGTAAGCGTCTGGCCTACGGGATTTTCATTACCAAAATATTTTTTAGCAATATCTTTTGATATAACCACCGAAAACGGTTTTGACAACACCTGTAAGGCCTGCCCGGCAAGTAGCTTAAAAGAAAAGAAATTGAAAAAGCCCGCATCTGCAAATACCAGCTTGTCCTCGGTAAATTTCCTTTCAGGCAATTTCGGGTTACTTACAACCACCGCCGACCCGAAATAATTCATGGTACGTATGTAATCTTCCACAACCGGGAGCGACTGTTTTATGATCGGACCGGATATGTATGTCATTGGATTCAGGTCGCTTGAAGGACCATTAGTGTAGACATGTTCGTGAGGCTTGAATATTCTATCAGCATTTTTATGAAAACGGTCATAGCTATGCTCGTGCGCTACGTACAGCATAATGAGCATACACACGGCTAATCCGGTTGCCAGGCCGGTAATATTGATAGCGCTGTAAAGCCTTTGGCGTATCATATTACGCCAGGCGATCTTTAAATAATTGCGAAACATAGTCATATGGTTGTTTTTTTCAGGAGACCACTTCAACGCGGCTTCATGATGTAAAACTACCGGCCTGTTTCCCGCAAAACGTTCCATTTTAGAAAATGGTCGCTCTTTTTTTAGATCGCTTTTGTATTTCACCGGGCTTTTGCCGGTCATTTGTTTGAAAGTTCGGTTAAATGTGGTTTTCGAATTGAAACCCGATTCAAATGCAATGCCTAGCAGGGTGATATGATCATAAGCAGGGTCCTGCATTTTGTGCACCACATCCCGTATGCGGTATTCATTGATCAGGTCGCTGAAGTTTTTCTTCAGCGCCATATTGATGATCCGGGATAACTCATGAGCCGGCATATCCAACTGCTCAGCTAATGAGCTTACGTTGAGTTCGGGGTCCTGGTATAGCAGTTTGGTTTCTATCGTTTTCTTTAGCCAATTTCCCTTTTGCTTTAATGCTGCCGGGATCGGTGACTTGAGGGATGTCTCCACAGACTCATCCATTCCGGGCTTGAAAAACACCACTACCCCCATCCGGATAACCATTGCCGCAAAAAGCAGATATAGGGGATAATAGGCTTGCTGGTCCAGAGTAAAGTGAAAAGCCAGATAATCGATCGCGCTCAGAGGTATCCATAAGAGCAATACAATGGCCAAATCTATGATTAAGCGATCGAGCCAGCGCCATTCACGCCGGTAGCGATCACCCTCGCTAAATTTCAGGCTCTGGTAAAACCGCTCGATCAACTTGTGCGCCAGGTACAGGTAAGTGCCGACCGATATAAATGTTAATGGTTTTACTATGGAAGCAATTCCTGGCATCCAGATAACCTGTGCTAAAAGAACCGGTACCAAATGCAATAAATCTTTTCGACGAAACTGGTTTTCGGGCCGAATAGCTTTCCTTACGTAAAAATACATAAGGGGTCCAAAAGCGAATGAAAATTGCAGGGGCAAAATCCATAGCCGAATATTGATGCTCAATATTCCGGCTATCCATAAGACCATCACGCCCAGCGCCAGGGCAAGAAACCGGTTAGCAGCGCGATTGATACTTTTTTTGAACCATAGCTGCAAGCCAAATGTCAGCCCGACAAATAGTATTCCGAAGAACGCAATGTCAAAAGGGGTGATATGGAATATGTACGGTGCCAAATAAGTTAATTAACTCATCAATGTTTAAAATTATTCATTTCTCAATCCTTTCACCGGATTTGCCGCCGCCGACCGGATGGTTTGAAAGCTGATGGTGGCCAGTGCTATCAGCAAAGCTCCGGCACCGGCCAATACAAACACCCACAGGGTCATGTTAGTGTGGTAAACGAAATTCTGTAACCATTTATGCATAAAAAACCATGCTATAGGCGATGATATCAGTAGCGAAATAGCGATCAATATGACCACTTCTTTATTAAGCAGGGTTAATATGCTGGTCACGCTTGCGCCGAGCACTTTCCTGATGCTGATCTCTTTGGTTCTTCTCTCGGTATTAAACATGGCCAGGCCGAACAGTCCCATACATGAAATAAAGATGGTGATCAGTGTTGCCGTCCTCATGAGCCATTGGGTTTGCTGATCGTTTTCGTATAGCTTCGCAATCGAATCGCCCAGGAAAGCATAATCGAAAGGCTCTTCCGGGTAAATTTTCTTCCATTCCTTCGCGACTCTGTTTGCCAATAGTGGTATATCGCCTTTCTGATACTCCGCCGGGGTAAGCTTTAAGGCAATCCCGATTTGAACTTTTGGATCATTTTCAATAACCACCGGCATTATCTGCTGATGGAACGAGTTCTCATAAAAGTCGGCTACCACCCCGACAATAGGGTAGGCTTTGTTTTGCGGGCCGGACAAAAGTTTGCCAATGGCTTGCTCAGGTTTGTTAAACCCCAGCGCTTTCACTGCGGTCACATTCAACAAGTACTCGCGTGCGCTATCACTATGAAGTAAATTGCGGCCGGCAACTATTTTCATATGATAAAATGGCACAAAGTTTTCATTCCCGGAATGTATGGAGGCCTCGAACTGTTTTTCATTGCTTCCCTGCAATTGTATGCCATTACCCATATGTGCAAAGCCCATTGGCGGGAACGCTTCCGTTATCACCTGGTCGACGCCCGGCAATTGTTTTATTTTTTCGGCAAGCACTTTCATTTTCCCGGAATGGTCGCTCCAAAGACTTCTTAGGGTAATAATGTTGCTTGTTTTAAAACCCAATTCCTGGGTTTGCATGTAGTTTATCTGCTTCCCGATAACAATGGTGCCGATAATGAAAATAAGCGAAATGGTAAACTGGACGACGATCAGGCTTTTACGCAGATAACCTTTATTATTTGTTCTTTCATTTATTTCACCCTTAAGGCTCGAAACAGGCTTAAATGCAGCCAATAGCCGTGCCGGGTAAAAACCCGCCAGCAGCGTAGTGAAAACTGCGATGCCGGTAAGGAATATCCAGGTGGAGTATTGCGTAAGATCAAATTTTACGCCTGGCGGAATATATGCGGCAAACAAATTCAATACAGAACGTACAGATGCGACGGCTATGGCTACTGCCAGCAGGGCCAGGGCAAGCGTCTCAATTAAAAACTGGAAAAGAATGGTCCTTTTTCCACTCCCAAGCACCTTGCGTATTCCTATTTCTTTTGTTTTTTGTATCGACTGCGCGGTAGACAAGTTGATAAAATTGACACATGCAATAAATAATATAAACATAGCCACCGCGCAAAGAATATACAATACATTCAGGTCAGCTTTCCTGCCTTCACCGCCATACTCCAGGTGAAAGTGAATACTTGTAAACGGCCGGAGTTGCATGCGCACTTTCGTATGCGGGTCAGGGTCAAAATATTTTTTTATTAATGCAGGGAACTGTTTGTCTACCTGTAACGGACTAACACCTGGAGATAATTTCACCAGTTCCTGGCTGCCATGATTCAGTATATGCCAATTATCAAGCGGAATTTGACTTTTTAAGACACTCTTGCTGATAGTACTGAATGATATAAAATCAGAGAAATCGAAATCGGAGTTTTTATTCCAATCCTTCAGGATGCCTGTAACTGTTACGGTAAGCGAATCATCGTAGGTTATGGTTCTGCCTATCATCTCGGCTGGCG
>JAICXZ010000420.1 GCA_025934475.1 Mucilaginibacter sp.
AATGCCGCCAACGTTCTCGTTGTTGAAAGCATCGTATAAAGCAGTATGCAGCTCGGCCAGGGTATTGCGGTTAAGCGCATTGAGCTTGTGCGGGCGGTTGATGATAATATGGCGAATGCGATCCTCGGTGTGTACAAGCAGGTTCTCGAACATGGCAGAAGTGTTATTTTATTGTTTAATTATTACTGTTCCGTCTGTTTTAAATATTTTTATCATCATCGAGTCTGCTTTCTTAATCATTGAATCTCCCGCCTCTATCTGGTGATTGAAGTCCCAATGGGTGACGGACAGATCATATTTCGTTCCTTTAATAGTGACGGTCGGTGCTCCTTTTTTATCATAATCAACGGCATCCACTTTCCCATCAAACTGATAGAAAAGGGCCTTTCTTTGAGCTGCGAAACGGGAATAAAACGTAAAGATCGCAAATGAAATAGCCAAAACGCCCAAAACAATAAAAACTAATTTGATAGATGCTTTCATATCCATCATCCTCCTATTGTTAAAAATTCCGGTGCTGATGCACCCAGCCTGTAATGTATTTTACAATATCGCCTGTTGAAGTTCCCGGTGGAAACAGCTCGCCGACGCCCAACCCCTGAAGTTCCTTCATGTCACTTTCGGGTATGATGCCACCGCCTGTTACCAGCACATCGTCCAGCTCTTTTTCCTTCATCAGGTTAATGATCTTGGGAAAAACGGTCATGTGCGCTCCAGAAAGAATGGAGATACCTATGGCATCCACGTCCTCCTGCAAAGCAGTGTTCACCACCATTTCGGGCGTTTGACGCAAACCGGTGTAGATTACCTCCATGCCAGCATCACGCAAACTGGTAGCAATAATACGCGCTCCACGGTCATGCCCGTCGAGGCCTACTTTAGCAACTAAAACACGGATAGGGCGGTTAAACTCCTTGCTCATTTAAAGTCAAAGCTAAGCAACTCCGGCAAAGTTTTAACACAAAGGCTTTTTTTCTGAATTTTTTAATTTAATTTGACATCCGATCAAACAAGGTAAAAAGGATCCCGCGTTTTGACAGTATTACCTAAACTTGACAATTAAATGCATTATAAACCTGGCCTGCATATCCTGGCTACATTTAATACCCCTGATTCTGCGAAGCTTAACGCTTCAGCTGGTTCCCGAATTTTTTTCGACGATATCGTCAATAAATATGCACTGCAGAAAGTAGGCGAAGTTTACCATGATTTTGAGGGCGGCGGCTTTACTGCTGTAGTTTGTCTTACTGAATCACATTTATCTATTCATACCTGGCCCGAATATAGCCTGGCTACATTTGACGTGTTTCTGTCCAATTTCAGGCAGGAAAACGATGATAAGGTGCGGCAAATATTTGACGATGTATTGAAATTTTATGAAGGAACGACCCTTCAGATAAGTGAAATTAAACGATAATGGCAGCAACTGTAAACCTGGCGGCATTTCCTTTCTCTGCAGACGTTAATTGTGCGCATTGTTATAAGCCTTTTACTGTTTACGATCCGGAAGGCAGCGAATACTATGTTTGCCCGCATTGCAATTACTATCTGCATAAGTCAACCAGGGGCAATATTTATACCCTGGAAAAGGTTCCGGCTCCGGCAAATGATCCGTTGATACCTATAGGCGCTACCGGAACGATCAACAATATTCCATACAGGATGATAGCTTATATGGAAAAGGAAGAGGTTGGCCAAAGCTTTGCCTGGCGCGAATACATGTTGTACAATTACACTAAGGGCTATGCTTTTCTTGCCGAATATGACGGCCACTGGAGCCTTATAGCCGGGGTGGCGTATTATCCAGAACTGGCTAATGTAGAAGATTCGGGAACGACCGCGGTTTCGGATGGGGTGGAATACCTGCTGTTTAATAAATATACGCCGAAGATCACCGGTATGAGCGGTGAGTATGATTGGGACGCTCACGAGGAACGAATAACGGCCTCAGAGTTGATCAATCCACCATACATCCTGGTTAAAGAGCAGAATAATCGCAACAGAAGTATCGTCGATTATTACCTGGGGTATTATATCGAGCCGGCAGAAATAGCTACAGCATTTAAACTAGAATTATCTAAGTTTCCTCCGAAGATTGGCCACGGCGCCAACGAACCATCACGCTGGCGCCAACGCTGGCCAAAAGTTTTGACGTTGAGTGGCGGATTTGCAATATTGGTCATACTTATTCAAATCGCGCTCATTTTTATGAAGCCCGAAACGGAGCTGATGAAATCGCACTTTGATATGGAACCTCAGCTAGCCTACAAACCCGACTCCGTTGCCAAAGCCAGGGCAATATCGATGGTAAAGGCAACAGATAGCATGACAAAGAAAAGGCAGTTCGACTCAGCATATAAAGCCACGATTGATTCTTTAACAAATAGCAGTCTCGCCAGCAATCAAAACGGTAATTTCGAAATGAAACCGATCAGGACCAAATCTTTTGAGATAAGCAATGGTCCGGTTCCGCTCGAATTTGAAATAATTTCGCCTGTAGATAATAACTGGTTCGAAGCCAATCTGGAGCTCGTTAACGAAAAGGATAACCAAACCTGGGATGTGGGGAAAGAGATTGACTATTATCATGGCTATGAAGACGGCGAATCCTGGACCGACGGATCGGTCAACGAAAGTGTATTACTTTCAGGTATACCCGAAGGGCGATACCATTTGAATATTTATGGTTATGGCAGATCAAAATTCGGCAACACGCTGGATGTTACCGTGAGCGAAAATATAACTTTATGGCGCAACGTGCTTGTTACGCTATTAGTGCTGAGTCTCTACCCCCTGTTTTGCTGGTTTATGATGCGCCGGTTCGAGGTAAACAGGTGGATGAACAGCGATTATACACCTTATGCTAAATCAACATCGGAGGGTGACGACGAATGAACCTGGAGGATATTAAAGCAAACAAAATTTTTGTGATCATCACGGCGCTTATTGTGCTGGGCTTTAGCTATATGTCGTTTGCCGGCATAGGCTACTGGCAAAGCGCCAACGTAACGCACAACGCAGGCTATCACGGGCCGATACCACACTCGGGCTACGGCGTGCGATTCTATCACAAATAATTTCAATACTGATGCAAAAGAAATTACCCGTATTGCTGCTGGTTTCGGTATTTATCATCGCAACCTGTGGCCTCATATATGAATTAATAGCCGGCACACTGGCCAGCTACCTATTGGGCGATTCGGTGACCCAATTTTCGACAATTATCGGCGTATATCTGTTTTCGATGGGCCTGGGATCCTGGGTGTCTAAATATTTTGAAAAAAATCTGCTCGCCTGGTTTGTACGCATTGAGATATTGGTTGGTCTGGTAGGCGGTACCAGTTCTTCGATCCTGTTTATCGTGTTCGAAAGCGTAAGCTCGTTCCGTATCGTACTTTATAGTTTGATATGCGTTACCGGCATCCTGGTCGGGCTGGAAATACCGTTGCTGATGCGGATCCTGAAAAATCGCTTCCTGTTCAAGGACTTGGTGTCCAAAGTGTTTACTTTCGATTATATCGGCGCATTAATAGCCTCGCTTGTGTTCCCCCTGGTTTTGATTCCGTACATGGGACTGATCCGCACGGCTTATTTGTTCGGTATGCTAAATGTGCTGGTGGCGCTGCTCACCTGTATCAATTTTAAGCACGAGGTAAAGGGCTCGCAGTATTTGAAGACGGCATCTATTATATCATTGTTTGCTTTATTGGCCGGATTTATTTATTCCAATGAAGTAACCAGCCTTGCTGAAGGATTGACCTATAGCGACCCGATCATTTTTTCGAAGAGCTCACCTTATCAACGTATCATCATCACCAAAAAAGGCCGCGATCTTCGTTTGTTTCTCAATGGCAACCTGCAATTCAGTTCGGTAGATGAGTACCGGTATCACGAAGCCCTGATCCACCCTGTTTTGCAATCCTTACCCGATGCAAAAAATATACTCGTGATGGGTGGTGGCGACGGCCTGGCGGTACGCGAAATTCTTAAATACCCCCAGATACAAACAGTGACACTGGTTGACCTGGATAAGGAAATGACCAAATTGTTTCGCACCAACGATATGCTGGTGAAACTAAACAACCGGTCGTTACTATCGCCCAAAGTAACAGTCATCAACGCAGATGCCTTTGCCTGGGCGCGTATGCAGCATAAGATGTACGACGCTATTATTATCGATTTTCCCGATCCTTCGAATTACTCGGTCGGAAAACTATATACAAATACGTTTTAC
>JAICXZ010000850.1 GCA_025934475.1 Mucilaginibacter sp.
CACTTTTAACAATATCCGGGGAGAGGAAAACATCTTAAGAGCAAACGTTCAACTCAATCCCTCGCATGCCATATTTAAAGGGCATTTTCCCGGCGAGCCCGTTTTGCCGGGCGTTTGCATGACGCAGATGGTTAAAGAATTGCTGGAGGTTCACATCGGGAAACAAACCCGACTTGTAAAGGCATTGGATATTAAATTTTTATCAATCATCACTCCTCAACAAGATAAGTCTATCCAGCTTGAATTAAAGCTGCTTTTTATGGACGATGCCATTCGGGTCGATGCAAAGCTATTGGATGATGCTAACCCGCTCTTTAAATTCAAGGGGTTTTTCGAAAAATAGTTTCAGTTAAGACGGTCTTCGTTCAATACAAAAATTGCATCATTTTTGTTAAATTTGTTTAAATGGAAAAGCTGACGATACATATACCTGATACTAAAAGCAATATTGTTAAACATATATTGCACAGCCTCGGGGTAGATATTCAGGGCCTTAAATCGCCTGTTAAGGGTAATTATAAACAAAAACTGGTGAGGGTTTCCGAATGGTCGGATGAAGATGTGAAACCTATTGAGGAAAGCAGAAAGCAGTTCGATAACTTCGGTGCTGAAGAATGGTAGTAGATACGGGAGTCTTTATCGAACATTTGCGGGCTAAAGAGAAAACGTCGACCACGTTGTTTCAACTTTCAGACGAGCCGGAACTTTTCATATCCGCTATTTCTCTTTATTAACTTTACATGGGGGTCACATCTCAGCAAAAAATGCAAGATGTTAAAATTATTACCGAGGACCTTGCCGTACTTCCGTTTACCGATGAAGTGGCATTAAAAGCCAGTCAGATTTATCATAGCTTACGTTCGAAGAATCAAATGATCGAGTTTCGCGATATTTTCATCGCTGCGACTTGACTCGCATTCAACCTACCAATAGCAACTTTAAATAAAAAACATTTTAGGCGTATTGACGGACTCAAGATTTCTCTCTAGCTAATATGCCAATACCTACATCATCGTCCCTCCACATCTAATCCAACGCCGCCACCCATTGACATTACGCGATAGAGTGTAATACTTGTCGCTCCGCCAATTTGATCCTTTCCGGGTTGCTTATTATTCATCAACTCATTCGTAAAGCTCGTTTGGGGAGCGGCTGAATCATCCATTCTGTAGCTACCGCCATTGATAACTGTAGAGCCATGCGTCCTGGCCCTGTTCAATAGCACATTGGCTTTTCGGCCGGGTGAGCCGCGCATCAGGGTACCGTCCTCAGCAAGGATTCCGAGAACTGCTAGTTGTGCCTTCGGATCCGAGCCAGTAATATCAACCAGGCCAAAAAGGTCGCATGCAGCAAACAGGGCTTTCCCTGAAAACCCTTGTACATTGATCGCCGGAACATTGGAGGACGTAGCGATGTGATCTCCAACAGCCGTAAAGACGCTGTTGCCGGAGAGTTTGGCGTAGGTGCTTTTAACAGCGCCTTCGTACCAGGTGTCCTGTATCATCAGGCTGCCGC
>JAICXZ010000117.1 GCA_025934475.1 Mucilaginibacter sp.
CGAGCACCTTTTTCCATGTAAATTGCCTGTAACCATGTGTAAGCATTACCAGGTCGAGCTCTTTTAATTTTTCGTCGGTGACGTTGGTAAAATAATAGTTTGGCTGCTCAATATTACCCTTCAGATCCGAAGTTAAAAGCAAGTCCGACAATATGGTGGTTTCATTATTTTCATCGACGGGTACTTTGCTTTCATCAGTCACTGATACAGAGAAATGGCCGGCAGCGGTTGAATCGGCAGTTGTGCTTGCGTTCAGCTTTATCGTTACTTTGTCCTTTATCTTATAAGCTGTTTTTTCAGGATCGATATTAAGCTTCAACTGATCGAATTTCTGTATGAATATCAGTCGTTCGCATAAAGGCTCCGCATCCGGCGAAAAGAGCGTTATCCTTGCTACCCCGGTAAATAGACGCCTTTTTATAAGATCCATCGCAATCATCGGGCTATCCAGTTTGCAGTTTACGGTTGACGCATATCCGCCAGACCAAATCAATACCGTATACTCTTTCCCTTTGTTAGCCTCGAAATATTCTTTATTCGCTACAATCCTTATCGGGGCATGCTGAATAGAATCATTATTGATCGTCATACCTATTCCTGCAGTGTTTGCCTGGGGAAGCTGGATTTTATCTTTACTGCCGTCTGCATAGGTTATGTGGGCCGTGTAGGTGCGGCCATATTCGGGTAATAAATTGAAATACCCCATGCCCAGGTGCGTTGACGAGACAGCAGCAATTTGCTTACCTGTATTATCTGTAATACTGCCTGTAACACCTATGCTTAGACCATTTGTACCGATCGCCTTGAAAGCAACCTTTGATCTAATGCCAGCTACCAACTCGCCCCCTTCAGGGAAAAATTGCATGTCGGCTTTGGTATGAAGCTGTTTGGCGGTATTGCTTTCGGATATTCGTTGCGGATGCAGATTGCCAACAGGAATTATCTTCTCAAAAGAAGCATCGGGGCCGTCGTTCTGCATCCAGCGTGTATAGGCACGCACCCTGTAATTGCCGGCAGGCAACGAATCGGGAAGCGCGAAGTCGCCCCAGGTGATGCCATTCACTATTTGGAGCTTAATGGCTTTATCGATCTTGTTGGCAGTATTGATCAATTCTGCATGGAGTACGCCACTTAGCTGCGATAAATTATGCCGTTCGCCTATAGTTACATACGCCTTGAAGTAAATTGTATCCCCGGCAGCGTAGTATGGTTTGTCGAATTGCAGGTAAACTTTTTCGGAGATATGTTTAGTGACATAGCTCGTTAGTTTTCCAGTAATGTTGACTGATTGTTGCGCAAATAATTTACTGTTACCCCATGCCAAAAGCAGGAATAAGATTGATAAGGTTAGTGTACGGAGTTTCATAACAGATGATTAATTGGTTCACCAGAGTTGTGATTCAAAGGTTAAGACAAACTGGCGAATGGGAAACAGGTACTTGTTGTTGAATTAAAGTTAAGTATTAGCAAAGCGGTTCACAACGTCAATGATTCGTTAATTATTTAATTCTGACTGATAAGTCATTATCGCCTTTTAGGTAACAATTATTTTACCCGTTAGCCAATTCTCTAATTTATACTAACTTGCGCCTCAATTTTTAACTAAACTCAAATGAAATTTAGATTTATAGCCAATCTTTCAATGGCTTTGCTGGTTATTGCCGGTGCTGCGAAAGCACAGCAAACTAATGCGCCAGCTCCGGTTTCGCCTCCTGCAACCAACGCGCAGCCTGCGGCACAACAAGCCGGTTCCAATTCAGTGTATGATTACCATGAAACTTTTGGACCTCCGTTTTATTCAAAAAACGGTAATGAGTTCAGAGCGTCTGACGGCGCCCCAGGTGCAAAGTATTGGCAGAACCGCGCCGATTACCAGTTAACCGCGCGTTTGGATGACCAGAAAAATGAGATCACCGGGTCAGAAATATTGACCTATACCAACAATAGTCCGCAAAAGCTTGGCTTCCTGTGGATGCAGCTTGACCAGAACCTGTTTCGCCAGGATTCGCGCGGAACAGCCATTGTGCCGTGGGTGGGTAACCCTCCAAAGCAACAAAGCCGCAACTGGGGTCGCGGACAAGTTTTTGACGCAGGCGACAAGATCAGATCGGTACAGCTGATCAACGCTAAAGGTGCAGCAACGGAATTAAAATACATCATCAGCGACACTCGTATGGAGGTGTTTTTGCCATATGACGTTGCTGCAAACGGTGGGCAGGTAAAAGTGAAGATCGAATGGTCTTTCATCTCGCCAAATTACGGGTCTGACCGCATGGGTATACAAGATACCAAGAATGGAAAGATATTCCAGGTAGCGCAATGGTACCCGCGCATGTGTGTATACGACGATGTACTTGGATGGAACACCCAACCTTACACTGGTCCGGGCGAATTCTATCTCGAGTATGGTGATTTCGATCTGAGCATCACCGCTCCGGCTAATCATATCGTTGTTGCGTCTGGTGAACTGCAGAATCCACAAGAAGTTTATACTCCGGAGCAGCAAAAGCGCTGGGCTGTGGCTGAAAAGAGCGAAAAGACTGTGATCATTCGTTCGGCTGCTGAGGTAACCGAGGCATCTTCCCGCCCCGCTAAAAAGGAACTGACCTGGCATTTCAAAATTAAGAATGCACGTGATGCTTCATGGGCATCTTCTGCATCATTTATCATTGATGCTGCTAAAATGGACCTGCCAAGCGGCAAGAAATCGATTGCTATTTCGGCCTACCCGGTTGAAAGCGATGGCAACGATGCCTGGGGCCGTTCGACTGAATATGTGAAGAAATCCATCGAATTCAACTCAAAGCAATGGTTCGAGTTCCCTTACCCTGCTGCTACTGCGGTTGCCGGTATTGTTGGCGGCATGGAATATCCGGGTATTGTATTCTGCGGCTATAAAGCTAAAGGCGGGAGTTTGTGGGGAGTAAACGACCATGAGTTTGGCCACACCTGGTTCCCGATGATCGTAGGTTCCAACGAGCGTCTCTATGGCTGGATGGACGAAGGCTTCAACACCTTCATCAATACCCTGTCAACTTACGATTTCAACAACGGCGAATATAGACGCGGCCCGGCTGATATGCACCGTGCAGGGCAAGTATTTACACGTCCCGGACTTGAACCAATGCTGAGCCAGCCGGCAAATTTAAAAGAACGCAACACTGGTTTATTATTGTATGCCAAGCCAGGAGCTGGTCTAACCATGCTGCGCGAGGAGATATTGGGCAAAGAGCGTTTCGATTTTGCTTTCAGAACTTACATAGCTCGCTGGGCATTCAAACACCCTACACCCGATGATTTCTTCCGTACTATGGAGAATGCCGGTGGCGAGAGTCTTCAGTGGTTCTGGAGGGGCTGGTTCCTTAACAATTGGCAGTTAGATGTGGCCGTGCGCGATGTTAAGTACATCGACAACGATCCGTCAAAAGGTGCGTTGATCACCATTGATAACCTGCAAAAGATGGCGATGCCGGTAATCGTCGAAATCAAAACAGTAAGCGGAAAAACCGATCGGGTAACATTGCCTGTTGAGATTTGGGAACGTAACAGTACCTGGACGTTCAAATATCCATCAACTGAAGCTATCCAATCGGTTACTTATGATCCGGACAAAGTGTTTCCGGATATTAATTCTGATAACAACGTTTGGACAAAACAATAAAATAGTAAAAACCCGGTCTTGGCCGGGTTTTTTTTTGCCAATGGATCAGGTAAGTGTTAAATTCAAAACTATCTGGCACAAAATGAACTTTTAGTTATAAATACCCTATATTTAAATATCTATCTTATCTATATGAATATTAAATGCCGAATCGTTCTGTTTTTGCTGTTCCTCAGCAGCGGAGTCTATGCGCAAACCCTTGTTAAAGGCGTAGTTGTAGAATCGGGCAGCGGCATCAAACTCGATAACGTGTTTGTCCGCGATCTTTCAAACAAGCAGGCTACACTGACTGATAAACAGGGCCGGTTCCAAATAAATACCGAAACGGGACACCTTCTCATTTTTTCGTCGCCGGGCTATATTGCTGATACCTTATATGTGGTCGACTTGAGTCAAAAACACGTCGAGATGAAAAATCAGCCCATTAGCCTGCGCGAGGTGAACATTACGGCTACCCGTACCACTAATTTCGATCCGCATAAGGAATATCCTGATGTGTATGAAAAAGCGAAGGTTTATCCTTTATCGCCGTCGACATGGTTTGGGCACGAGGCCAAGAACGCAAGAAGGCTTAAGCGGTACTTCCAAAGCGAAGCAGAAGAAAGGCAGGTGGACAAAGTGTTTAACCGTACTTACGTAGGGAGCCTGGTGCCATTGAAAGGGCAGGACCTGGAAGATTTTATGACGCTATATCGCCCCAGCTACAAATATATCATAAGCAATAACCGCGAATCGATGGCCGTTTACGTGAACGATTCCTACAAAAAGTATGTGGCGTTACCTCCCGATAAACGGCATATACAGCCGCTGGTTAGTCAGTAAATTTTTGTCCATAGACCATCCTCGGTAGTCCTTGACAAAGCGTGTTACTATGGTCTATAGACCATGGACAAATTCGCACAAACAAAACTGTCCTATGGAAGCTTATAGTTGTATACCAACATTCTACAACTATGAAAAAGAAGATCATAAGCATGATTACACTTGCAGCTATGTGTACCGTGTTGTTTACCAGCTGTGCAGCAAAGCACGAAGTGCCACCACCGCCACCACCAGGAGCTCCGGCGCCACCACCTCCTCCGCCATCAAGGTAAGGATGATTATAACGATTATTAATATTGATTACACCGATTGACTTTTGACTCGAAATACAGTTAATCGGTGTAATCTTTCCTTTATCAGTGTAATCAATTTCCTAAAACATCGCCCCAGGTGCTTTTGTCTTTTAATAGCTTTTCGCGCAGGAAGCGTATTTGCGGCATGCCGTTATCAAGCATCAGGTCATGAAACTTTTTTAGTGAGAAATTGGCGCCTTCCTGCTTTTCATAGTCTGCCCTCAGTTTCAATATTTCCAGTTTACCGATGGTATAGAAGAGATAGCCCGGATCAAATGTTCCGCGTAAAGCTTCTTGTCTCGATGGCTTATCTCCCTGGTACCAGTTGTCCATAAAGAACTTAGTTGCGTCATCCACAGACATGCCCTGGCAATGTGTCTTGACAGATACACACAGGCGGCACAAACGCAGTAATGCATCGCCCGACTGAGCCAGCCTGTATTTTGCAGCAATCACGGGATCACCATTATGTCCATAGCCTTCATCGGCCATCATCTTTTCGCAATAATGGGCCCAGCCTTCTATAAATGCGTAGCTGCCAAATATCTTTTCAATTTTGCTGGCTTTGGAAGCATTAAGGTGCATAAACTGGGTGTAATGACCCGGATAAGCTTCATGGATAGTTACGTTGTCGGTTGTGTAGTAGTCGAACTGGCGCAGCCAGTCCTCTTTTTGCTGCGGCGACCATTTAGGATCGACTGGTGTGATGTAATAAAAAGCTTCGGTTGCAACAGTTTCAAAAGGGCCGGGATCGTCATTTGAAGCGGTGCTGGTGGCCCGCGCAAATTCAGGCGTTTCTTTTACAATCACCCGCCTTTCGGTAGGCAGGGTTACGATATTTTTGTCAACCAGAAATTGTCGTATCAGCTCCAGGTGTTTTTTGGCTTCCGGTATCAGGTTCTCTGCAGTCGGGTGTTCCTTTTGCAAATCGTGGTATACATCCACCGGCTTTTTATTGGGGTTGATGATCTTCGCAGCAGCGTTGAAAGCAGCCTGTTCCTTTTTTAACTCGCTCAGGCCCAGCTCCAATACCTTTTCGGGCGACATAGTAACGCCTTCGCTGTATAACAGCATTTTGCGATAATTTTCGCGGCCGATAGCATAGTTATTATTGGCCTTGGGTAGTTTTTCTTTTTGAAGCCATGTAGCGAAATCGTTGGTGGCATCAATGGCTAGTTTGTTCGAAGCCTCGAATGCCTTCATCAGTGAATCGTTCTTCACATCTTTTAAAGCGACCTTTAAATCACCCTTCAAAAATGAAACCGTGCCTTGTGCAATTTGAATGGCCAGTTCAACGTGTGGTTTAGCCAGTGTATCGTCGAGCGTTTTCTTTGCTTCGGCAAGTATAGCCGGTGTTTGCTTTTCTATTGCTATGATAGATTTGAGACGATTTTCAATCGGAGCAAAGGCACGTTTAACGTATATGCTTACATCGGCTGTATTAGCGTACTGCATCGGGTTCCGGTAAAGCACCCGCGTATCTATCATGCCAGATATTTCGCTATTTATGCCTGAACGAAGCATCCGGTAGTCGATAAAGGCCTCATGGCTAAGCGAGGACGTGTCAATCGTCGCCATCTTTTGATCAAAATTCTTCAGCCGGGCAATCTCTTTGGCGATCGACGCTTTGCTGATGTCGGTCATTTTGCCATCGTATTGATGGAAGCCGAGCGCAGTGCCCAGTGTTGGCCGCCAATCAAGATACCCTTTAATATAATCTTCAGATAGCTTTTGGAAGGCCTCGTCGGCATTTGTATTGGATTGGTGGGTGCAGCTAAAACAGATCAGCAAAGCCAGAAGAATGGTCAATCTCTTTTTCATCCTGATTTAGGGTTGAAGGGGAAACGCTAAAATAAACAATATATCAGCAAAACGCTGTGTTGCCCCTTGGCTGCGTTAACCAATAAATGAATAAGTTTGAAACCTGCAGATTAAATCTTTGCTGTAAGCGCTAGTGCCTGCTTACCGCAGTCTTATGTATCTCTTCAAACAGTTGTATCACCTTGCGCTGCAAATAAATGATCTCTTTCTCGGCATTGAGCAGATCCTTTTCCAGCTTGGCATACTCGGTCGAGATTACCGGCGGTATAGTTTTATCGTCGCTGAACAGACTGCTCAAATCGGTTCTGAATAATTGTGCAATCTGTTCCAGCCTTGATAGGTTTACGTCTGTAACACCAGTTTCTATCTTGGAATAGGCTGGTATTGAAATGTTTAGTTGTTCGGCTATAATTTGCTGGCTCCATTTGTTGTCTTCCCTCATGCGCCTAATCCTGCTGCCAACAGTGGTGTTCGTTCTGGTTTTAGTGACCATGTTTTGTGTTCAGTTTAAAAAATAGGAGAAATGCAGATTTTATTCCTAAAAGTTGTAACGCTAAGAATGTCTGCATGTTAAAATTAGTAAAAATCAATAATGCAACAATTAATTTACAAAATTAATGTTTGTTGCGCCAATGTTGCAATGGTAATTTTCGTGGATGAGTTGAAATTATTCAACATATTAACATGATGAACCGGCTAACCTTAACCGGCGGGACCGAAATAGCGGCTTCGATTCCTCAAATAAAAAATCATCAACCGCTTGAAAATCAAAAAAGAAGTCCGTACTTTTGCAGTCCCTTAAAATAGGGATAAAACTGTAAAAGAAAAAAAAGCAAGAATGCCTACTATTCAGCAATTAGTTAGAAAAGGTAGAGTAGCTCTGGTTGACAAGAGTAAGTCGCCAGCGTTGGACAGCTGTCCACAGCGAAGAGGCGTGTGCACCCGTGTGTACACCACTACCCCTAAGAAACCAAACTCAGCAATGCGTAAGGTTGCACGTGTGCGCCTTACAAACGGTAAAGAAGTGAACGCCTACATCCCTGGTGAAGGCCACAATTTACAGGAACACTCCATTGTGTTGATCCGCGGCGGTCGTGTTAAAGATTTGCCGGGTGTTCGTTACCACATCATTCGCGGTGCGCTGGATACCTCGGGTGTTAACGGCCGTAACCAGCGTCGTAGTAAATATGGTACTAAACGCCATAAACCAGGAAAAGCAGCAGCGGCTCCTACAAAGTGTAATAAGAAATAATTAAAGGAGGATAGTAACAATGAGAAAGTCAAAACCAAAAAAGAGAATTATA
>JAICXZ010000163.1 GCA_025934475.1 Mucilaginibacter sp.
ATTTCAGATTCGGCCTCATCTATCTCCTTATTGTATTGTTTCAGGAATTCCTCGTTCGGCATTTTGGCATCATCAGAAGGGTTGAGATTGTTATATAGCCTGGCTCTTCTCATTTCTCATTCACTATCGACAATTCAAAACCTTTAGCCATTAACCTTTAGCCATTAACCTTTCGCCTTTGACCTTTCTCCTCAAACCAATTCCATCCCAAACAGCTCCGCAATATGCCCCTTTAGCAAATCCTTTACCTCTTCGATATCAACCTTCTTACCCAGCTCGCGCTGCATCGAGGTTACATCTTTATCGTCGATGCCGCAGGGGACGATGTTTTTGAAATAATCCAGGTCGGGGTTGACATTGAATGCAAAGCCGTGCATCGTTACCCAGCGACTGCACCTTACGCCTAAGGCGCAAATCTTGCGTGCCTTGTCATTATCCGCATCGAACCAAACGCCTGTGTAGCCGGGATAGCGACCGGCCTCAAGGCCATATTCGGCGAGGGTTAGGATCACCGCCTCTTCCAAGGTGCGCAGGTAGCGGTGGATGTCGGTAAAAAAATTATCGAGATCCAGAATAGGATAACCCACAATCTGTCCAGGACCGTGGTATGTAATATCGCCGCCGCGGTTGATGGGATAGTAGGACGCGTGCTTTTCTTTCAGCCCTTTTTCGTCTAATAAGAGATGTTCGGGTTTGCCGCTTTTGCCGAGGGTGTATACATGCGGGTGTTCGCAAAATACCAGGTAATTGGTGGTGGGTTCGTCTTCCTGGTACTCGTCGCCCTCGGTCACCATCTTCAGGTTGCGTATCCTGGTTTTTAAATCGACGGTCGCTGCAAATAATTCTTCCTGTTTGTCCCAGGCCTCCTTATAATCTATAAGACCCCAGTCCTGGAAAATCACTTTCTTGTTCTTCATAACCTTACCCCTTTACGTAACCGATCATATAATCCTCGTATTGCAGGTAGCCCACCTTGTAGCCAAGATTGACGCTGCCTTTACTAAGGCGGGCATTAACACTGCCTTCAGAAACAAATTTAAATGGTTCGAGTGAAATATTGTGTACAAACGACACCTCTTTTTGGCCATAACATTTATAAACGGCTTCTTTGGCGCACCAGCAGGCATACAAATGCATCGCCTTGTTGCTATCCTCAATAAACGCCATCTCTTTGGGCTGCATAAATTTGTTGGCGATGCGCTCCACTTTGTTATCCCTTATCTGTTCGATATCGATCCCCACGGGCCTGGTTTTGCTAATCATTACCGCGGCATAGTCAAATGAGTGACTAAGCGAAATGTGATAGGGGATAGTAACCAAATAAGGTTTGCCGTGCTCATCTATTTTGCAGTCGATAAATTCCCGGGTGTTGAGCATGGTGCGTAAAAGTACCCTCACCCCGAGCCAGTGCAGGTGGCGTTTGTTGAGGCTTAGGCGGTCGAACTGCGCTTGTTCGTGTGCGTCGAGCTGTAGCTGGCTGTACAGGTCCTCGGCGTCCTCTTCTATCCTCCAGAGCGCGAATTCGGTATCACTGTCGATCTGCTTTTTATATGCTATCGCCATAAAAGTAAAATTGCAAAAAGGATGGCAAACTTATATCAAATAATTCTAATTTAGGCGGATTATCGCAGCCCGATTATGATATTATCTGATAAACGAATTCTCGAAGAAATTGATAATGGAAACATCATTATCGAACCTTTTAAACGCGAATGCCTGGGTACCAACTCGTACGATGTGCACCTTGGCAAACACCTGGCTACCTACCGAAACAGGGTATTGGATGCAAAGGTTCATAATGAGATCGACGCATTCGAGATTCCGAAAGAAGGTTTTACGCTGCAACCCAATACTTTATACCTGGGAGTAACGATGGAATATACCGAAACCCACCGCCACGTACCTTTCCTGGAAGGCAAATCGAGTACCGGCCGCCTGGGTATCGATATTCACGCCACCGCCGGCAAAGGCGACGTAGGTTTCTGCAACACCTGGACGCTGGAAATATCCGTAGCACAACCCGTACGTGTTTACGCCGGCATGCCGATAGGTCAGCTGATCTATTTTGTGGTGGAAGGCGAAATCGAAACTACCTATAATACCAAAGCGAACGCCAAATACAATAACCCAACTACCCGCCCGGTTGAAAGTATGATGTGGAAGAATAAGTTTTAGTTTGGTTATAGAGGTTATAAACGTTGTAAAAGTTGAAGAGGTTAGATCCGAATCAGTAATACACCTCTGCCCCTCTCAAGAGGGGAACTCGAGCGCGTCCAAAAAATCATCTTTCGGACTTCCAGACTTATGCGAACTTTCGGCTAATCTCCAGTCTCCAATCTCTAATTCAAAAAGAACTTCGTCCAAAAATCAACTGACTTGGACATTTCGCTGTGATCGCTGGATTGGCCCTGGCCACCGCTGCGCATTCCGCGTCCTCCGCCCATACCGCCGCCGCGCATCCCGCGACCGCCACCCATGCCGCCTCCGCCCATGCCTCCACGGCCACCGCCGCCTTGCATGCCGTTTTCATCGTCGCCTCGTTTTTGCGTAGAGTGGTTTATCCCGTTGATCTTAAAATTAAACGCCCATTCGTTTTTGGTTACATCGTCGTCATGAAACAATTTTAAGGGAATGGCTGCTTCATAAACCAGGTTGCCGTCTTTATCAAAATCGATCGCGGTTTTAAAGCCGTAGGTATTGGAGGTGGTGATCAGTTCGCTTTCTACATCTTTAAAGCCGGTCACTTTGATCTGGCGTAGTTTGGTTAGATTGGCCTTCATCCGGTCGTCGTGATCATCTGGTGGCGGGGAACCTCCTCCGTCAAGCGATTGGTGATCATGATCGGGCGCCATATCTGGTCTGCCGCCAACCGGGAAGGTAATCGAAAATGTTTCCTTCTTTTTGCCACGCGTGTCGATACTCAGGGTAATTCCGGCGCCAAGAATGCGCATCTGTTCGCTGCGATCGTTGATGCGGATAGCCATATATAGATTTTCTTTATCGTTGGCCAGGGTGTAGTATAGTTTCTGATGCTCGTTGTAATAGCGCAGGCTGTCACCCCATTCTTTCAGATCGCCGTCTATCACGACGTCCGCAGGCGGTGGCTGAAGCGTACTCTGAGCAGATTTGTTTTGAGCGGCACAAAAGTTAAGGGCTGCCAGTTGAATGGCGCAGATGGGAATGAGGCGGGCAAATGTCCGGTTCATGTGATCAATAGGGGGTAAAATGAAACGTTTTCGGATTTCTAAACAGTCGGTTGCCAGATTTATTATTTCAATTAGGTAATTTTGTCATTACAATTATGCCAACAGAAACACAGGAAGAAACCCTAACACTTGAGGAAATACTCTCCAGCCTCAAGGAAATGCACCGATTGATCTTATGGAACGACGACGTTAACACCTTCGACCATGTGATCTTTTGCATGATGAAATACCTCGACTACTCCGAATCACAAGCCGAAAGGATCGCCTGGAAGGTACATAACGAAGGAAAATGCGCCGTGCTTGAAGGCTCTTTTACTGAGATGGAGATCTACCGCAAAATTCTTCAGCAAGAAGGATTAACTGTTACGGTTGATTGAATTTTGTGTTAATACAACATTACTTATTGTAACCAATACACCCCGTATGTTAAGGAGAAATCATCCTTACATTAAGTAATTTTCCACGCCTTAAAAATTCAGAATTTATCCAAAATTTCGGTGGCACTTTGCGCGGAAATGCCACACCCCATGGAACTGAATTCCTCCTTCTCGTCTTTCTTTTTCGCCGGCAAGAGCTATGCTTTGAGCAAGCCTGGCAATCATCATATTTTCGATAAAATGTGTTTCTCGTCGCACCAGGCGCAGAAATTTTCATACAAAATAGCGCGGAAGCGCCGGTAAAACTGAGCGGGATTTATATCCGTCTCTCCCCTTGTTTCACAATCAAAAATTTTTAACCCTTAATGAAATCATTTTTACTATCTGTATTAAAATCTTGCTCAGTTCTGATAATATTTCTTGCTTTTAGCAATGGTGCTTGCGCGCAAATAATAAAGGGTAATGTGACCGATGCCAAAACCGGTGATATATTAATAGGCGCCACGGTACATATCCAGAAGGGCGACTTTCAGGAAAGCACCACAGTTAAACTGGATGGTATTTATGTTTTCAAAAATGTTCCTTCGGGCGCTTACAAATTGCAGGTCAAATACATTGGCTACAATACTACCAAAGAATACGAAGTAGAGGCTGTTAGCGGCAACCCGGCTATCCTGAACGTAGCCATGGTTTCCAAAGCGAATGCATTAACTGAGGTTGCTATAACCGAGCATATAAGTCGCGAAACAGACGCTGCCGCCCGCAACGACGAAAAAAATGCCAATACCACACTCAATGCCGTTTCGGCGCAGGCAATTGCTATATCGCCAGATGTATTGGTATCAAACGTGGTGAGCCGGGTTTCGGGGATCTCGATAGATAGGAGCAACACCGGCGACGCACAGCATGTGATCATTCGTGGTATGGATAAGCAGTACAATACCACCCTTATCAACGGTATCAAAATACCAAGCCCCGATAATAAAAACAGGTACGTGCCATTGGATATTTTTCCTGCCGGGCTGGTTGACCGCCTGGAAGTCTATAAAACCCTGACACCGGATATGGAAGGCGATGCTTCGGGTGGCGTAGTTAACATGGTCATGAAATCCGCACCGGATAGGCTGGTTTTGGACGCCGAAGCCGGAACCGGGTATAGCCAGCTATTCTTCAACCGCAGTTTCGAAACTTTTGACCACAGTTCGGTAAACAACGAATCGCCGGGAGAAAGGCATCCCGGGCAACCGGCTTCAATAAGCGAGTTCCCGTATCAAAATCTGATCGCTACCAAAGAGAATGCTCCTATAAACAAAACTGCAAGCCTGACAATTGGTAACCGCTTTTTTGACAATAAGCTGGGTATCATATTTGCCGGCACTTATCAGAATTTATACCAGGGCAACAACAGCTTTATTGTTGTACAGGAGAATACCGTTGGCGCATCGCCAAACATCAATACGCCAAACCAGGAAACGGCTTTCCAGAGTTCAAATAACCGCCAATATTCATCGCAACTCAATCGCCTGGGCGCTATTGCTTCTATAGATTATAAATTCGATGCCGACAACATTATCAAATTGTTTGGTACGTATGTGCAGTTGAACGAATATCGTGTACGAGAGACCCAGGAAGATACTTATGGCGGTTATTCTTACCTGGGTTACCGGGGTACATTCTCTATCGACAACCATACACAGACACGTACCGATCTGCAGGATATTTACGATGTAGCGCTAAGCGGCAAACACAATAATTTATTCTTCAAAGGCTTTTCGGTGGACTGGACGGGCGCTACATCACAGGCTACCCACAAGTTGCCCGATATGGCCGAGTTTGACTCCAATTATAATACGGCCCCCATTATACCGTCAGGCAGCTCAAATCAGCCGACAGGAAATCCATCAGAGCCTTATGCGTCAGTTGCAACGGGTATCCAAAATACACCTGTAATGGTCGGAAACGAATCCAGGGAATGGATGCATAATACCGACAAGGATCTTTCGGGATACTTAAATCTGCATTATAAAAGCGACAATATTTTTGGTCGAAAAGCGGATTTTTCTATCGGTGGCATGTACCGCCACAAAACAAGGGACAACTTCCTTGACTCGTATACACTTAATAATACGTTCATATCAGGAACAGCCAACCCCGAACTATATACTTCGATACCGGCAGCTACATTTTATTTTGCAAATGATCAGCAACCATACGGTACCTATGCCACCAATGCCGGCGACTATACCTTCACCGAGAATATAGGTGCTGTTTATGGCATGGTTAAATATTATATCAGCAACAAGCTGGATGTAATAGTCGGAGTGCGGGCAGAGCAGACCGATCAATCTTTTGATACCAATCAGCCAGCCTCATTTGCAGGTAAATCGGGTTCTATTAGTTATCTCGACATTTTGCCCAGTGTCAATGTCAAATATGCGCTTACCGATGAGCAGGCTTTAAGGGCGGCTTACTATAAATCAGTACTCAGACCGTCATTTTACGACCTGGTGCCCGCGACAGACAACTCACAGGATGATGCCTTTTACGATCATATCGGAAATCCTTACCTGCTTCATACAGCTATCGATAACTATGATGCGCGTTATGAGTTTTTCCCCGGCGTATTTGACGAATTTATGGTTGGGGGCTTTTACAAACATATAATGGACCCAATTGAGACCTCATTACAACAGGGGCCGGGTGGCGCAACGTTGTACTTCATACCAAATAATCCAAGCGCTTCAGCACAGAATTTTGGCGCCGAATTAGTAGGCACGAAGTATTTCGGTAACATCGGTTTCTCGGTCAACTATACCTACACCAATTCACAGATCACTACGCCGAAGAGTATCAATGTACAGGGCGAGATAACTACGCGCAATCAAACCAGGCCGCTACAGGGTCAGGCAGCCAATATTGCCAATGCCTCTTTGTTGTATAAGGATCAGAAGTTAGGTATCGATGCGCAATTATCGGTTGGCTACACGGGCGAACGTTTGGCCGCTGTATCCAATTATTATGAATTGGATACCTGGGAAAAACCGTCAACCTATCTTGATTTTTCTGCACAGAAAAAGATCGGCAGGCACTTCGTCATTTTCGGCAAGGCTAATAACCTGTTGAATACGCCTTATGAGCTCTTTATTAAACAAGATAACCAAGGCAACTACGCCGGTTTGCTGAAATACCCGCACCAGGAGAGTCCGAAGTATACAACGGTAGAGTATAGCCAGTTCTATGCGCGCTATAGCCTCGGTGTCAAATACAAATTTTAATAATGCACACAATTAATACAAATAGAACTTAACCCATTACTCGTTATGAAAAAATTAAAATTAATTTATCTTGGATTGTCGCTTTTAGCATTTGCGGCCTGCAAGAAGAGCGAAAAAACAACCATTTCCCAGGCGCAGATCCAGG
>JAICXZ010000603.1 GCA_025934475.1 Mucilaginibacter sp.
ACATTTAGCAATGCCTCGTTGGCCGCAGCAATGTAAGGAGAGAAAGTGCTACCGGCCGGCAGAGCTGACTTAAATTCATCAAGCAACCTAATTTCAGGATCACTGTTTTGGTGCTGATAATAGTGCATCAGTGCGTCCATTCCGATCGCCATACCCGATACCAGCAAACTATCAACCGGGACATCAGCTTGTACAGCCCCGGAGGTGCCGATGCGAATGATATTAAGGCTTTTTAAGCCGACCTTAATTTGTCGCGTTTGGAAATCGATATTAGCCAGTGCGTCCAACTCATTAAGCACAATGTCGATATTATCCGTTCCGATACCGGTGGACAACACCATGATCCTTCTATTGCCAATATTACCGGTATGCGAGACGAATTCGCGTTTAGATTTCTTAACCTCGATCCGGTCAAAATACTTACTTACCTGGGTTACACGCTCGGGGTCGCCAACAGTGATAATCGTATCGGCGATATCATCGGGCAGTAAATTCAAATGGTACACACTGCCATCATCGTTCAAGATCAAATCGGTTTCGGAAATCCTTGCCATATGCCATAAAAGTAAATAACTCAACAAACAAAACCCTTTGGAACGATGCCTTGTTAATAAATTATTATCTAATTGAAAAACATAATAACATGGCAAAGTATTCAGAAAAGGCCGGAGAAAAGGTTGAAAAAGCCATGCACGAAATGCATGAGGGCAAATTAAAAAGCGGGCGCAGCGGCAAAAAAGTAACCAGTAAAAAACAGGCAGTTGCCATAGGGCTTTCCGAAGCGCGTAAAGAAGGCGCTAAGGTGCCGAAAAAGAAAGACTAAAAAGCAGAAAGCAGAAAGCAGAAAGCAGAAAACCTTACGAAGTTTTGAGAAACTTCGTAAGGCTAATCAAAACCTGATCAGGAGGTAAATGCGTCCATTATTTTCATCAGTGTTACCGCTTCTTCTATTGGGCAGGGATTTGGTCCTTCGCCTCTGAAGTAGGTTACGATCTTTTCGATCATAGGTTGCTGAATATGTTCGGGATGGGTAAAATCGATTGTTTCATCGCCATCATCATTCTGCCAGCTTACCCAGGTACCGAAGAACGGAAAACTGATCTTTCCTTTGGTACCGATGATTTCGCAGAGATCAGTTGCTTCGCTCTCGGCTACGTTGAAGCTCCAGGAGCCGTTTACAACAACTTTGCTTTCGAATACGATTTCTCCGCAAACGTGGTCATCGGCCGGATATGAATTTGACTGATTCAGTGAGTAGCCATGATACTTCTTCGGTTCGCCAAAAAAGTAAAGCATCAAATCGAGCTGGTGCGGAGCCAGATCGTGGAAATAGCCGCCCCCGGATAACTCGGGATGTACGCGCCAGTTGGTTTCCGACTGGGCGATCAAATCGGGTTTGATACTCTTCCACATTCTTATCTGCACCGTGCGCACCTCTCCTATTACTTGTTTGGCAAGCAGGTCCTTTACATACAGAAACATGGGTAAGGCGCGGCGATAATGAGCCACGGTTAATTTGCCATTGTATTGCTTTACCGCGTCGGCCATTGCCTGCGCCTCCTGCGAAGTACGGGTGACAGGTTTTTCTACGTAAACATTCAGACCCTTTTTTAAGGCAGCTTCAGCGTACTCCAGGTGATAGGCAGGTGGGGTGGCGATGGACACAGCATTTACCTCAGCATCATTCAAAAGCGATTCAGCATCCGAATACCAACGATCTACATGATGGCGGGCTGCGTAGTCGGCTGCCTTTGCAGCGTCGCGGCGCATTACGGCGACCAGTTTGCTGTTTGGTGCTTTGTTGTAGGCCTGCCCGCTTTTCCTCTCAGTTACGTTGCCGCAGCCGATGATACCCCATTTGATGTCGGTCATGTTATATAGGTTTGGCTAAAGCCAATTTCTTTTGATCCAAGCCCGTTGGCTGAAAGCCAACGACAATGAATCAACTTGAGTTATTTTAATATTGCTTCTATCTGGTCTAATTCCGCTTTCGAGAATTCAATATTGTCGAGGCATTTTAAAGAATCGGCCAACTGTTCTGGTCTGCTTGCTCCAATCAGTACAGAAGTAACCCGCTGATCTTTCAGCAGCCAGCTCAGGGCCATTTGCGCCAAAGTTTGTTCGCGTCTCAAAGCGATCTCATTCAACTGTCTTGCCTGGCTAACGCGTTCCTCGGTTACCTGGCCGGTCTGTAAAAAGCCCGTCGATTTTGCGGCACGCGAATCTTCGGGGATACCTGTTAAATACTTATTCGTTAAAAGTCCCTGTGCCAGGGGCGAGAATGGTATACAGCCCACCCCCTCTTTTTCAAGCACGTCCAACAGGCCGCCTTCTACCCAACGCTCAAACATGGAGTATTTGGGCTGATGGATGAGGCATGGTGTGCCTAATTTCTTTAATATGGCTATCGCTTTGGCGGCTTCATCCGCCGGGTAGTTGGAGATACCTGCATAAAGCGCTTTGCCCTGGCGCACGATCAGATCGAGCGCGGTCATCGTTTCTTCCAGCGGTGTTTCGGGATCGGGGCGGTGATGGTAGAAAATGTCTACATAGTCAAGCCCCATTCGTTTCAAACTTTGATCTAAGCTCGAAACGAGGTACTTTTTCGAACCCCAGTCACCGTAAGGGCCGTCCCACATGGTATATCCGGCTTTGCTCGAGATGATCATTTCATCGCGGTAGCCGCTAAAATCCTGCTTCAATACGCGTCCAAAGTTCTCTTCGGCGGTGCCTGGAGGCGGACCGTAGTTATTGGCAAGATCAAAATGAGTAATACCACTGTCGAATGCCAGGTGCAATATCTTACGGTAATTTTCGGCCACATCAACACCGCCGAAATTGTGCCAAAGGCCCAGCGAAACAGCGGGCAGTTTGATTCCGCTGCGACCGCAACGGCGATAGATCATGTCTTTATACCGGTTTGAAGAGGGAAGATAGGTCATGAGTGAAGCTTTTATTGTTGTGGCCTAAAAGTAATACTTTTTCTGAAGTGGGATTAAACGGATTTATGGATTTTCATGAATTTGGGAGGCGCGGGGCGGTTGATGTTTTTTTGTCTGAATCACAGATTTTACTGATTAGGCTTATTTCACAGATTCTATAATAAACTTTGTCAGAATCCAAAATTAGATGATCTCAGCCACCACGAATGTACTTCCGCCTACAAACACCAGGTCATTGAGAACAGCTACGCTTTTGGCTTCTTTCAACGCGGCTTTAACCGAGGGGTAGGCGACACCGTTTAGTCC
>JAICXZ010000317.1 GCA_025934475.1 Mucilaginibacter sp.
AGATCGATCCTTCAAATACAAAAAGCGCCGCAAGAGTCGGAGCGGTTACAAAACCAGGCCTCAGAACTTACGGGAGTTTTATCCTTTTGAAATGGAATGCTGGAAAGGTAAACCTAACCGACGGAGAACGCGCCTGTTTTACGTACGTGGAAAGCTACAATATAAAACGCAGGCTCTGGAATGTTAGATATGCGTTTAACGAACCCTGGCGCTATGTACTCAAGGTTGCACCGCATATCGTAACGCACAAAACGCCCGTCGACAGTGAACTGGAAAGCGAAATGGCTTTTATAGATAACCATATCGATAACTATTATTTACAACCTCGTATTGACAGGTTAACGCGCGGCAAAAGTTATGCATGGAACAAATTGTGGGTTAAACAAGCCAAACACGTTAACAGAATTATTAAAAACATTCCCGGGAACAGCCCTAAAGAGGCCTACCTGGGCTTAGACATTTAACCCTTATGGGCAATTTAAGAACAAAAGATTTAAGCAAAATAGGTTATCACAATGATCAACTGCGAAGCCTGGTCATTTGCATAGCCGCAAAAAACTTTAAACATCACAGCAAGCAGCAGCTGCTTGATTTGCTGGTAAATATTATGAACAATCCGGAAGCTTACCTGGAGGATGAACTAACAAGCAAAATCGCTGAAAAGATCATTGGTAAAACAGATGGCCCTACTTTCAAAGCTTTTCAACTGCGCGATGAACCGGTATTCTGCAAAACCTACGGTGGCAAGGGTATCGAAAGCCCGGCTAAAAGACAGATGGAACTGGCGAACTTATTGCCGGTAAGTGTGCGGGGTGCCTTAATGCCCGATGCGCACATGGGCTTTGGCCTGCCAATAGGCGGTGTGCTGGCCACAGATAATGCTGTGATCCCTTACGCCGTGGGCATGGACATCGGCTGCCGGATGGCGCTTTCTATCGTCGACGAAAACGATAGCTTTTTGAAACGCTATGAATATCAGATCAAACAAGCCTTGAAAAATCATACCCATTTTGGTATGGAGGGCGGTTTAGAGGTAAGGCAGGAGCATGAGGTATTGGACAATCGTCTGTTTGATGAAATTGCTTTATTAAAGCCGTTGCGCGGCAAGGCAGTGCGGCAATTAGGTACATCAGGTAATGGTAATCATTTCGTCGAGTTCGGAGAAATAGAACTGATGCCCGATAATCAGTTAGGCTTACCTGCTAAAAAATACACCGCATTACTGAGTCATTCAGGCAGCCGCGGACTAGGTTCGGCTATAGCAAGGCATTATACGCAAATAGCCATGAACACCTGCAAACTGCCGCGGCAGGCCCAGCAACTGGCCTGGCTGGATATGGACGGTGAGGCCGGGCAGGAATATTGGCTGGCCATGACCTTAGCCGGTGATTATGCCAAAGCCTGTCACGAGCGTATTCATGCCAACCTGTTAACAGCCTTGGGGCTGAAAGCGCTGCATGTTATCGAGAATCATCACAATTTTGCCTGGAAAGATCGCCTGGCCGATGGTAATGAGGTAATTGTCCATCGCAAGGGTGCAACGCCGGCTCACAAAGGTGAGCTAGGTATCATTCCCGGAAGTATGACAACGCCTGCTTACCTGGTATCGGGAAGGGGACATGAGGATGCCTTGTATTCCGCGTCGCATGGTGCGGGCCGTGCCATGAGCAGGCAGAACGCCAAAGACAGCATGACTGTGTCGGCGATGAAAAAGCTTTTGAGCAACGCTGGCGTTACTTTAATTGGCGGTACTGTAGAGGAAAATCCATTGGCTTACAAAGACATCGAATCTGTTATGGCCGCTCAGCGCGAGTTGGTTGACATTCAAGGCAAGTTTTATCCGCGTATCGTCAGAATGCATAAGGAGTAACAACAATGAACAAGATGATAATACAAATCACCTCAGGTAAAGGCCCGGCGGAATGTTGCCGGGTCGTTGCCTGTGTGCAGAGAATGATGATAAAGCAAGCCAGGCAAAAAGGTATTGAAATAGAAATACTGGAGAGCAAGGCCGGCGACCTGGCCGGCACATTGCTTTCTGCTACAATGGTGGCTACTGGGAATAATCTGGATACGTTTATTAGGGAATGGAGCGGTACGATACAATGGGTAGAGCCGAGCCCATATCGTAAATTCCACAAACGTAAAAACTGGTTTGTGGGTGTAGCTGCTTTTGACGTGAAACAACTGCTGCAATGGAACCTGAAAGATGTAAAGCTGGAAACTACCCGGGCATCTGGTCCGGGTGGACAAAATGTCAACAAGGTTGAGACTGCGGTTCGGGGCACACATTTGCCATCCGGATTGCAGGTAATGGCTATGGACAGCCGTTCGCAGTTAGAAAACAAAAAGCTTTGCCTTGAACGTTTGGAAGCGAAAGTGATGGTATGGCAAACAGAAAAGCTAATGGAGCGTCAGCAAGATCAATGGACGAAGCACAATACACTGGAGCGCGGAAATCCGGTTAAAACGATAAATGCAGAGTTGATTTAGTCGGATTAGCAATTTATTATTCGACGCACGTCGCAAAAAATGCTTCATATATCGCGATGCATTTTTTGTGCGTGCGTCGATTATTCAAATTGTCTCACTTCACCCCATAATCCCAATCGTCCGTCCTAAACGACGACACCGGCAAACCATCGGTACCGAAAAGATCGCCAACCACGAAATCTTTAAAAGCATACCGCACGGCAACCGGCGTTTTAACTTCGGGACTGGTTACCACAACCGTGCTGCCTTTGATGGTTGCTTTTGCCGGATAAAAATGTTTGTCGGCACCCGCAATTTCGAAGGTGGTCATTTCTTTAAGAAATGAGGTTAAGCCATTATAGGAGTTTTTGAATCTTATCACCGCTTCGCTGCCGCTGATCTTCATGGAATCATAGGTTGGACTTTGGTATCCGAATCCCTGCATGCCATAGGTTTTGGCGAGGGCAAGATAGGCCAGGCGTAACCCCACGGGTTCCTTGCGCGGCGGGTGGATGGTCGCTTGTTCGCCAATATCCATGGTTACCGCCATGCCACAGTCGGGTATCTTGTCTTCGTCCAGGCGTTGCACGTCTCTTAAGAATGCGGAGTTGTATTTTCCGCCCTTGTTGTACGGCGGCAGCTGGGCATAATCATAGGGAGCAATCTGGGTATAATAGAATGGGAAATCGCCGTTGCCCCATTTTGAACGCAGTACTTTTACAAACGTTGTGAACAATGAGTCGTATTGAGCCGGTTCCGAATAGTTCGATTCTCCCTGGTACCATATCGCGCCTTTGATGCCGTAGCCGATAACGCCATGTAGCATGGCATTGTATAGCGTAGTAGGTGTACGACTAACCTCCTTAATGGAATCGGTAAGGGCCGGGATCTTTATTTCGGGAAATGCTTTCAATGTGGCCGTATCCATCCATGCCTGTATGGATGAGCCGCTGTAGCTGCAATTGATCAGCCCGATAGGTACGTGTAACAGTTTATGGAGCTCGCGTCCGTAGAAGTATCCTACTGCGCTGAACTTGGATACCGATTCCGGTGAGGCCTCCAGCCACTGGCTTGGCTTGATGTCATGCTGCATGGTTGTAGTAGAACCCCGTGGAACGGTAAACAGTCTGATCTGGTCATCTTTCGATTCGAGTATGGCCTCGTTTGATCCAATTACCGGCTGACTCTTGAACCCTTTCATCGGAATCTCCATGTTCGATTGCCCCATGCACATCCATACTTCGCCAATCAATACATTGCTCAGCCTCACTGGCTTGCCGTCGCTTACGGTTAAAACGTACGGGCCGCCCGCCGAAGGTGTGGCTACTTTTAATACAAATTTGCCGGATGCATCGCATAGCGCTTCTACCACTTTTTTACTCCAGGATGTCGTCAGGGTGATTTTTGCACCCGGTTTATCCCAGCCCCATACCGGCACCGTAGCTTTTTGCTGCAACACCATACCGTCGGTAAATAGTCCGGCGAGTTTGGCCTGCGCGTCTGCATGGTTTAAACAAATAACAGCGGTTAGTACTAATACGGAAAAGGATAGCAATATGCGTCGTAATTTCATTTCGCGTTGTTACTGCCTGGATTTTAGTGGTTTGCCAGGCAATAAATTGGTCTACTATTTCAAATGTATAGCATCTTTCCCCGAATAATCACAGGAGCAGGGCCAATTGGATAACATCATATAATGATTGGATAAACTATCAAAATCGGCGGTCGTGCCAGGCGATAACTTTACTTTTCAGGACGTCGCAAAATGGCGGCGTTCAAAAACCAATCAACTTAAATACAATGAAGAAATCTTATATCGTTTTCCCCGGCCTGCTTTTGATGTCGCTTTCCCTCAGCTCTTATGCACAAAAAGCTGAAAAAGCTAAATCTGAAGTACAAACAGCGGCATCGGCAAATGCTGATGTCCACGCAAAGGCCGCCCAGTTTGTCGCATCGCTCAATCTCACCGATACGGCAAAAGCCGCACGTGTAACAGCAGTCATTGAAACTCACATGGCTGCTGTGCACGACTGGCACAACAGCCATCCTTACACCTTAACGCCCGAAGGCATAAACCCGATTACCGGCAAAGTATTCAGCAAGCTAGAAAGGGAGTTGATTGTCGACTCAACCATACCGAATGCGGTTCACGATGAGCTGATGAAAGGTCTCCGTAAAGATTTGACAGAAGAGCAGGTTGACCAGATTTTGGATAAATACACCATCGGCAAAGTTGCCTTTACCATGAATGGCTATAAATCGATTATCCCTGATTTGACTTCAACCGAAGAAACGGAAATATTAACCAACCTTAAATTGGCGAGGGAGCAAGCGGTTGATTATAAAGACATCAAGGAAGTATCGATCATTTTCAAAATCTATAAAACTAAGATCGAGGATTACTTGAATACGCACGGCCGCAACTGGAAAGTGATGTATAAAACCTATGTAGATAAGGCTTTGGCGGAAAAGGCAGCCGGTAAAAAGGAGAAGTAACCGCCGTGTGGACTCACCCGGTCATTGCTTCGCTCGACCACCCT
>JAICXZ010000347.1 GCA_025934475.1 Mucilaginibacter sp.
GGCCAAGGCCTGAATTTCGGACCATCTATAACTGTAATATTACTAGCCCATTGGCCACCTGCTGCTACATCTGATGGTAAAAACTGAACCGCCCAATTCGAATAAGTTGCGCTTGCTCCAGTCCCTGTTTTGGTAAAGGTTACGTCGTAACTAGGCTGGGTATAATAATTGGTCTTTACGATAAATTCGCTAGGAGTAACCGGATAAATAGTAATTCCGCCTATATCTGAACGCGGTGTAGACGCTGTAGTCGTAGAGTCTCCGTCACTCCACCTGGTATAAAAATGCTCATAAGCGCCGGCAAAATCATTACCTATAAAGTGGAAATAATGAATTCCCATATTGCCGCTAATAATCGAGCCATTAGTTGAGCTAACTATTTTTATTGGCAACATCCAGCTTTGTGTTTGATCGATTAAGTTTTTATGGAACGTAACCGAAACGGTAACCGTGCGTTTTCCAGCTGGTATTGTTGCGCTTGTAGTGCTAAATGAGTAGGTATTTGATGGCAGCACAAGGTAATTAACGGCTGTTTCAGTTGCATCATACTTGGCAACAAGCGAATTATCTATAGCCAGCGTTACTTGCGTAGCACTGGTCGGTAAAGACGCTGAAGCAACGTCTATTGTAAACTGACGAACAATATCGCCCAGGGAGTCAGGCGACTCTGTTATGGCATCAGCTCCAAAATTTACCAGGCCACCCAGCGGGAAATTAACAATGGGCTGGCTCTGAGCAAAATTTACGTACCTCGAATCCTTAAGACAAGAGCTTAAGCCAAGCGCTCCCACCGCTGCGAGGACTGTCGTTATGAAGTATAATCTCTTTTTCATTTTCTTTAAAATTATTGAGCCCAAAATATTTTGGAAGTGAAATAATTAATGGTGCCTTCTTTCCCAAGGTTACCCGCGTTGGTAGTTAACTCGCTTTGCGGGTAAGGAATCCTGGTAGGTAAAGTCGGTGAAATAGCCGCCGGATCTATGGACGACTTCAACACAGGGTAACCAGTTCTGCGGTACTCATTGTATCCCTCGAAATTAAAGTAGCCGTCTAAAGCTATCCACTTTTGAGTTATAATAGCCTGCTCCTTATTAGCAGAAGCATCCCAACCAACATTGTTGATGGCTTGATCATAATACGTGGTGGCCTGGTCACTGGTTAAACCTAAGCTGGTAAATGATGCTGCTATGCCATCCTGATACAAAATCTTCGCAGTACTGGTGGAAGTAATCAGGCTATTTTGCACGGCTTCAGCCTGCAAAAACAAGGATTCGGCAGCAGTAAATATAGGCTGGCTTTGGCTAGGGGATTTAAGCAAACCCGGCCCGATCGCGCTGGTGAAAGTATTACTTTCTACCCCCGGATCACCAAAACCATTGCCACGTACCGCACCTGAAGACAACGGCAGATACAGTGCGTCCACGCGCGGATCATTAAAAGTAGTCATCATGTTTACAGCGAAAGCGTTAGCCCTGAAATATACATTGTTTCCGGTAGCATTACCGCTGGCATCAAAGCCATAATCAGCATAGAACGGGTTTTGCTTGCCTGCTGCATTTATGTAACCTGGATTAACGTCCGCTTCGGGATTCGCCGAACCATCGATATATCCTGCCGCTGAAGTAGATGCCAGATCAGTTACGAGCGGATCGGATACACCCAATTTCTTGTAAACACGTACGGCCAGTTTCAACTTCAGCGTATTGGCGAATGCAGCCCATGCCGCCATGTTGCCACCATAAACAATATCGTCAGCACCAGGAACAACTGTAGTCGCAGTGCTTTTACCCATTAATGCAATGGCCGCGTCCAGTTGCTTGCCGAGGTCATGATAAATGTCCACACCCTTGTCATAAGCCGGGAATACATTTTTCGTTACATCGAAGGCCTGGCTATATGGAACATCATTATAATTGTCGACCAATATTTCAAATCCATAAGCTTTCATGATCATAGCTATCGCCTGGTAATTTAAAAGCGACGGGTCTTTTGATGCCTGAATTTGCAGGTTATTGTAGTTGGCCAGGTTTTCATACCATAACGTCCAATCGTTCTGGAACGAGGTAGGCGTAAACTGGTACTGGTTAATTGTTGAGTTGGGCACATAGTTGCCGCTGGTGGTCCAATAACCGGCCCAAACGCCATAGTAATTGTACTGGGTTACTATATTGCTTGCCGTGGCATTTAATGCAGCGGCGAGTGTTAGCTGCGGCGTGGTTATCGAAGGAGTATTGGGATTATTCTCCAAACTCAGGTAGTCTTTTTTACACCCGGAAATACCGGCTGTAAAAAATGCTGCTAAAATTAAGATATATTTTTTCATCACTCTGTTTCAATTAGAAGGTTAATTTAAGATCCGCTCCAAAAATCCTGGTGCCAGGCAATTGGTTAATGTCGTTGTTGCCTCTAACGTTCGAAGTGGCGTTCACGTTCGAAAATTCAGGATCTGTCCATATATTGCTCTTTGGTACCCAGATAAACAGGTTACGACCGGTAAAGGCTAAAGTTGCGCCTTTTATAAATTTGTAATTTTTGATAAACTGGTCGAGTTTAAATGCCAGGTCAATTTCCCTAAGCTTCCAGAAGTTGCCGCTTGTTACAAACGGACTCATAGTACCGCTGTAAGCTGAGCTTTGCCAGAAACCGTAGTTACCATTTGCTACAGTTGTGCTTGTGTTTTTAACAAACACGCCAGGAGAGGTTTGAATAACTGAGTTCGGATAAACAAATACCGAACGGCCTGCTTCGGTTGTCAAAGCAGAAGAACCGGCGAATACCATTGTACCACCAAGGCCGTTGTTAACTACATAACCACCGCGGTACTCAAATACAGCGGCAAGGCTGATAAATTTATAGTCAAATTTAGGAGTCAAACCAACTATATATTCAGGAGTAGTTCTGCCGAATGTAGTAAGCGAGGTATTGTTTCTGGTCGGGTAGCCATTGGTAGCATCTACTACTACGTGCCCTTGTGGATCGCGTATAAAGTCAGTTCCTTCGAGCAGTGGGAATGGTTGTCCTACCACAGCATATTCGTTGTTACCAAGGCTCAACGAATTGGTACCCGGGATCAAAGAGATAACCTTGCCTTCGTTTTTAGAGAAGTTAACCCCCATCGAGAAACCAAAGTGATTTTGAGCCTGTGTCAGGATCTGGCCGGTAAGCTGAATTTCGTGACCTGAAGATTCAGTTTCGCCAATATTTACAAGTTCGCTGGTAAAACCGGTAGCTGCCGAAACGTTGATAGGAAGCGTTTGGTTCTTGTCGTGCTGCACATAGTAGCTATAGTTAATGTCTAAACGACCATTAAACAATCCTATTTCAGTACCAATTTCAAACTCCTTGGTCAACTCGGGCTTAAGCGAAGAACTGTAATTTTGAGTGTTCTGATTTGCTCCAAACAACGAACCATAAGGGAAACCTGGCGCTACAACAAAAACGTTGTTGATAGTGTACGGACCAACGTTGATGTTACCCACCTGGCTCACCTCACCGCGTAATTGCCAGTAGCTTAAAATTTTATTATCCTTCAATGCCGGAATCATTTCTGTTGGCACAACCGACAGTTTTACAGAAGGATAGTTGAATGAGCGCTGAGCTTTTGAAAGACGGGAGTCTTGCTCGTTACGGAACGTGGCTTCTAAAGTGGCCCATCCTTTGTAGTTGATATCCAAATCGGCAAAGTATGCAATCTGTCTTACTTTAGCTTCATACTCATTCGCCTGGATCAATCCACCAATATAGTTGATGTTATACACACCAGGGATGGCCAGCTGGTTGCTGCCGGTCCACTGATCTTTCAGATAATTCTGGAATACAGAGTTACCCAGGATCAGGTTAGTTTTAAAGTCCTTGAAAAATGTATGATGGAAATTTAATACTGCATCACCCTCTATACGATTGTATCCATCGCCGCCAACACCGAAGTTAGATGTTCCGTCGCCAAATTGATAGCGGTCATATACGCTACCCAATGCTTTGCCAGTTGCCTTGAATCCTGAAGGAACGTTTGATGCGCTCCAATAGTCGGCAATACCGTACGGCGTAAAATCAACTTCGTCTTTGGTTATTCTTTCCTGGTAAATACCAAAGTTGTTTGATATTTGGTAGCTGGCAGTTAACCAATCGGTTGGATCTAATTGCAATTTCACTTGCGATAACACAACATCTCTCTGATAATTGTCGCGGGTATGCTGCAATATCCAATAAGGGTTGATTGCATAAGCATCATAGAAGTTGCTGGCGTTTGCAATGTCTGAATTTGAATTCGAATAATTTTTGATGGGCAGGAAAGCCGGCCATTGCAACACAGATGAATAAAGGTCGTTAGCGCCTGCCGTAGTTACGAAACTGCCGGCAACACCCATGTCATTATTATTAGCTACATAGGTGCTCACATTTGTTTTGGTATAACCAACCGAATAATCGATTGAGAACATGCCATATGTCTGGTGTCCTCTCACACTGAAAGCATTCTTGATGCTTTTATCATCGGGCACTATATCAGTTTTGTAAATGTTTTGAGCTGACATGTAGAACGAATTCTTAGAGTCGCCCTGTTGATACGAAATAGTATTCTGTTCTGTAACACCTGTTTGGAAAAATTGCTCAACCGGATTCTGAGAAAGGGCCGCATATTTGGCTGTGATAATTCGACCATCGGCCGCGGCGCCTAAACTTTTTGCGCTGTCCAAAGGTGCACCAACCTGTACAGTCGAGCCATCAAACA
>JAICXZ010000796.1 GCA_025934475.1 Mucilaginibacter sp.
GTGGTATCGGTAAACTCGTACGTGAACGGGCTTCCCGGATCGTATTGCTTAAATACCGCTTCTATTTTACTCAACGCTTCGGTTGTGCTCACCTGCGGATTCAGCCTGATATTAGTAAGGCCTTGATCGCCGTTTAACTCGCTGAATACGGTTGGTGTAACGGGCTCATACGGCGAGGTCATCACCATATCTTTCACCACGCCGATAATGTGGAACGGCCTGTACCATTTGATAGTCTTTCCTATAGGGTCGCCCTTTAAATCCATGAATTTTATCGCAGCTTCGTTGACAATAAGCGCCGAGGAATCAGTTAAAAATTCTTTCGAGAAGTCGCGGCCCTCTTTGATCTGCCAGCTGATAGTTTTGCCAAATTCCGGCGAAACGTGAACTACGTTAAAATCAGGCTGCAAGCCCGGCGCCATACCTTCCCACGAAAAGCCGCTCTGGTCCGACCAGATGTCGGTAACCGGGCTGCCCGATTCGGCAACGGAAGATACGGCCCCCGTTTTCAGAAGATCGTATTTTACGGCCTCGAAATGGTTATGTATATCCGGTGTTTGCTGGTACGTTTGTATCATATTGGCCCGGCTATAACCAACGGGCCTATTCTTAGTATACTGCACCTGCGTAAAAACTACAACTGTGCCGATTATTAGCGTAGCTGAAACCGTAAATTGCAGTACTACCAATATTTTACGCGGCAAGGAAGCTAAACGTCCGGCACGGAAAGTCCCCTTCAATACCTTTACCGGTTGAAAGGATGACAGGTAAAATGCCGGGTAACTGCCTGCAATTAATCCCGTTAACACCGCGAAAACTATTCCTGTGATCCAGAATGCCGGGCTCGACCAGGGTATGGTCATCTGTTTGTCGGCAACCTGGTTGAACCAGGGTAGCGACAATTGTACCAAAATAATGGAGAATATAAACGCAAAGACCGATACCAGCAACGATTCGCTGAAAAATTGTGTGATGAGCTGTTGGCGCAGTGATCCCAATGTTTTGCGAATGCCGACTTCCTTTGCCCGCTTTTCAGACCTGGCAGTGCTTAGGTTCATGAAGTTGATACAAGCCAGCAACAGCACAAAGACGCCAATAATCCCAAACAGCCACACAAATTCGATCTTCCCGCCAACGATCACCCCGTTTTTGAATTCGGAATACAGGTGCCATTTACTCATCGGGTGAAGGAAAAGAGACGGTTTAAAGCTGAGGCTCAGTTTATCCTTTGCGGCTGTCACTGCTATCAATTTCAGGTTTTTGATATCGGCGGAAACCTTATCGACATTAGCATTGGCATTTAGCTGGGCAAATATTTGCCATGAGTTGTTGCCCCATTCATTAAGGTTTCCCTTAGTCCAGGGATTATTAGCAAGATAAAAATCCCATGGAAGCATGAACGCCATATCGTTAAATGAAGTGTTTCGCGGGAAATCTTCATATACGCCTGTAACTTTTACTATACTTTTATTGTCAATCTTAATTACCTGGTTCATTGGATCAGCATCGCCAAAAAGCGCTTTGGCCAGTTTCGCCGAAAGCAATATGGACGATTGATCCTTCAGGCCCGCACGGGAGCCTTTCAACATTTTCAGGGCAAACAGCTCAGGTGCTTCCGGTTGAATGCAGTTGCCGCTTTGATTAAGCTTTTTATCCTTATAGGCAAGAATATGGCCCTGTGTCCAGCTGGACATCACCACATATTTAAAATCTTTTGACGGGCCGGTATATTCATCCCGTAACTTGGGCCCCAGGGGCAGCGGTATGGAGCCCTGCGTGCCCCGCTCGCCATTGAAGGTTTGGTGCTGCATTACGCGCACCAGGCGGTTGTAGTTTTGAAAATATTTATCGTAGGAAAGTTCGTCCCAGATCCACAGACCGATAAGCATTGCCACGGCCATACCAACCGAGAGTCCGGTTACATTAATAAAAGTATGTGCCTTGTTTTTGAGTAAGTTTCGCCACGCGATCTTGAGATAGTTCTTGAGCATGATGTTAGTTCATTAATTCATATTTAGTCCATAGTCGATAGACCATAGTCCATAGCAATTAATTCTGCCATGGACTATTGACCATGGTCTATGGAGTCAAGATTAGAAAAAGTCAGGCAAACGTTATATCAATATCATGCCGATAGTGTAATTTGTTGATATTCAATA
>JAICXZ010000729.1 GCA_025934475.1 Mucilaginibacter sp.
GAGATATCATCAAACAGCGGGTTTGGGGAGGAGATAATTATTTTATAGAAACGCCTTCTTTGATTTCATCATTGGCGTTGGTTACTACGGAAGTACCCGGCTTCAGATCGCCAAAAACTTCGGTTGAGTCATGGGCCGCGAGACCTTCTTTTACGTCAACATACGATGCTTTTCCATTATTTACAGCAATCACGTATTTGCGCTCAGTGGAGCGGACGATAGCGCTGTTGGGAACCAACAGCGACTTAGCGCCTGACAGCATCGGGATCTGCACTTCTGCATACATGCCAGGTTTGAGCAGGTCCTTTTTATTTTGCACGTCTATCTCCACAGCTTCCTGGTGCAGCGTGCTTAAAGCATTAGCTGAGCGGCTGATTTTTGCAGTTTGCGTCTGGCCGGGCATAGCATTGAGGGTGTAAGTGGCAGGCTTAGCCAGGTCAACCTTGTCTACATAATCCTCAGGGATGTAAACCACCAGGCGCAGTTTGCTTACATCCTGCAAAACCAGCATCGGTTGGTCGGAAGTTTTGCCCGGCGAAACCAACGTACCCGGCGAAATATTACGCTGTGTGATAACGCCATCAAAAGGCGCGTATATTTTTAGGTATCCGTTCATAGATCGGGCAGACTCGACATTCGAACGCTCCGAATTCACCATAGCGTTATCGGCCTTCATCCTTGCGAGGGCATTGTCCAGGTCCAATGGTGAAACTGAACCCGGCTCCTTCGCGGCTTCGTTCAGGCGCTCATATTTTTCCTTACTGGCTACGGCATTTTCCTGTGCTTGTAAGTAACGAGCATTAGCAGCCTGCAATTGAGCTTCCATTTCGGGCGCTTCAAGTACAACCAGCAACTCGCCTTTTTTTACCACCGATCCGCGGTCGACGTAAAGGTTTTTAACGAAGCCGTTTACTTTGGGGAATATATTCACATCAAAGAAGGCTTGCAGTTGCCCCGGCAAACGGGCAGAACCGGAGAGGGCCTTTTCGGCTACGGTGCCGGTTTGATATTGGCTGACTTCCGGCTTTTTAGGATCGGTTAGGTCTACGGGCTTGTTATTACCCGAGCAGGCAGCTAATGAACAACTGATAGCTGCCAGAATTATTACTACTTTATATTTCATGGTGATTTTATTCAATTGGAGTATTTGTTTCGTTTTCTGGCATTAATTCAGGCGAGTCGTAGTTGGTTTTTTCCTGCACCCAGGCAAAAACCATGGGCAGGATAAACAGAGCTGCAAGCGTAGAGGCGAACAATCCGCCGATAACCGCTCTGCCAAGAGGGGCACTCTGCTCGCCGGCCTCACCCAGGCCCGACGCCATCGGGATCATTCCTGCAATCATGGCCATACTGGTCATTAAGATAGGTCTTAGCCTGATGGAAGCACTAGTGATCGCCCCCTTATTGGCATCGCGGTATTCGAGTCGTAACTTTTCGGCATTGGTTACCACCAGGATGGCGTTAGCTACTGATACACCTGTCGACATGATCATACCCATGTACGATTGCAAGTTGAGTGTTGCCCCGGTTAGCAGCAAGGCAACCAGCGATCCTAAAATTACCGCCGGAACCGTGGCCAGTACCGACAGCGCCACTTTGAACGATTGATAATTTGCCGCCAGCAACAGGAAGATAACCAGGATGGCAAACGCCAAGCCATTCTGTAAGCTGCTCAGCGTATCGATCAATAACCCCGACATACCGCCTAAAGTGGCAATCAATCCCTTTGGTGGTGTTCCAATCGATTTAACAGCTTTCTGTACATCTGAAGTAGCTTTACCCAGGTCCATTTTGTAGATATTGGCGCTCACCGAAAGATATCTTCGCGGGCCGGCACGGTCATATTCGCCGGGCGAATAGATCGTTTTGAAGTTGGCCACATCACCCAAAACGGGGCTGCTTTTGCCTTGTATCAGTGGTATTTCTTTCAGCTGATCCATGGAGTTCATCACGTACTCGGGTATCTGCACCTGCACCTGGTAAGTATACTGGTTGCGGGAGTCGAGCCAAAGGTTCTTTTCGGTAAAGCGGCTGGACGATGTACTTGCCGTAACGGAGTTGGAAATATCCTTGATGTTCAATCCCAGCTGTGAAACTTTCAGCCTATCCAACGTAATTTCGATGGTTGGGAAGTTCAGTGGCTGATCTATCTGCACATCCCGCAGGTAAGGTATCTTTTTTAGTTTATCGACTACTTTGTTGGCAAAACCCTGTATCTGTTGCATGTCTTTACCGGCAACCTGAACTTCGATAGGCGTAGAGGCGCCCTGGCTCATGATCTTTTCGGTCATGTCTATCGGCTCAAAGTTGATCTGCATTTCGGGCATGTCTTTGGCGATATTATGCCTCAGCGCATCCTTCAGCTCATCCAGATTCATCTTGTAATCCGGATCAAGCTCTACCTGGATCACTGCTTCCTGTGTACCGGTGTTGAAAATGTACAAGTTACTTGATCCAAAGCTACTTGGTACGATACCCACATACCCGGAGGTAATTGCTACGTGGTTGTTTACTGTTTTATTGATGATATTGAGCACGTCCTTAAATTTCTCCTCGGTACGTTCCAGGCGTGTACCGTCTGGTTCCTTGATACGAATTTGGAACTGACCGTTGTTGAGCTTAGGCATCATGTCCTTGCC
>JAICXZ010000185.1 GCA_025934475.1 Mucilaginibacter sp.
GATCAAACGTTCAGAAAATAAGCTTGATTTCAAATAAACTGGCGCAGTCTTGGGTATAAAAACCGCCCGATTTTTCCTACTTTTGCCCCTTTCCGTACACTATCATGAGCGAAGAGCGATCATTAAATTTTATAGAAGAGATTGTTGAAGAAGATATCCACGAGGGCAAGCATGGCGGTCGCGTTTTGACGCGGTTTCCGCCTGAACCAAACGGCTATCTGCATATCGGCCACGCCAAGTCTATCTGCCTCAACTTTGGTGTAGCGCAGAAATACGGCGGCCAAACCAATCTTCGTTTTGATGACACGAATCCGGTAAAGGAAGATGTTGAGTACGTAGACAGCATCAAGGAAGATGTAAAATGGCTGGGCTTTGAATGGGCCAATGAGCTTTATGCTTCCGACTATTTCGACCTGCTTTACGCTTTTGCTGTTAACTTAATTCGCCAGGGTCTGGCTTATGTGGATGACAGTACGCCCGAAGAAATAGCCGAACAGAAAGGTACGCCAACTGAGCCCGGAAAAGGTAATAAATACCGCAACCGCAGTGTGGAGGAAAACTTGCGTCTTTTCGAAGAGATGAAGAACGGTCAATTCCCTGATGGCGCTAAAGTTTTGAGAGCAAAGATCGATCTCGCATCACCTAATATGCACATGCGCGATCCGATCATGTACCGCATCAAACATGCCCATCACCACCGCACCGGCGATAAATGGTGCATTTACCCAATGTATGATTTCGCCCATGGAGAGTCGGATGCCATTGAAGAAATCACCCACTCGGTTTGTACGCTGGAGTTTATACCGCACCGTCCGCTGTACGACTGGTTCATTGAAAAGCTGGAAATATTCCCATCTAAACAATACGAATTCGCCCGCCTCAACCTCAATTACACCGTGATGAGCAAGCGCAAATTGCTGCAACTGGTGACTGAGAATTATGTCGATGGCTGGGACGATCCCCGTATGCCGACAATCAGTGGTTTACGTCGCCGTGGTTATACGCCTGCCTCCATTCGCGATTTTTGTGAGCGCATTGGTGTAGCTAAACGAGAGAATATGATCGATGTGGGCCTGCTGGAGTTTTGCATCCGCGAGGATTTGAACAAAACTGCATGGCGCAGGATGGCCGTGCTTGATCCGGTAAAACTCATCATCACCGATTATCCCGAAGGCAAGAGCGAAACGGTGTTCAACGAGAACAATCCTGAAGTAGAAGGTGGCGAAGGTGGCCGCGAAATACCTTTCAGCCGCGAACTGTGGATTGAGCGTGAGGATTTTATGGAAGAGCCGCCAAAGAAATTCTTTCGACTCGCAGTAGGAAATATGGTCCGTTTGAAGAGTGCATACATTGTTAAATGCGAGGGCTTTAAAAAAGATGAGGCCGGCAATATCACGGAAATTTATTGTACTCACATCCCGGAATCACGTTCGGGTAATGACACCAGCGGGATCAACGTTAAAGGCACTATCCATTGGGTGAGCGTGCCTCATGCAAAGACCGCCGAGGTGCGCCTGTACGATCGTCTCTTCCAGGTGGAAGATCCGTCAAATGAAGATGGCGACTTCAAGGAATATATTAACCCGAATAGCCTGCATATTCTGCCGAACGCTTATATCGAGCCCGACCTTGCAACTGCTGTTCCTGGCAAAGGTTACCAGTTTATTCGTAAAGGCTATTTCACGCTGGATAAAAATTCGACTCCTGATAAATTGGTGTTCAACCGCACGGTGACACTGAAAGACGGCTGGGTGAAAAAGTAGTTGGCAGTTCAAAGTGGGCGGTTTGCAGTTTTCATTTTGCTAACGGCAAACCGCTCACTGCAAACTGGATATTTTCGTAACATTGCAGAAATATTTACCTGTTGACCGCCACAGCAAAAAAACTACTATCTTATTTGCTGAAAGCCACTATTCTTGTTTTGGCTTTCGTGATTATTTACCATCGGGTCAATACCAACGAAAACCTTCATCGGTTCGAAAAACTGATTTACGGCATACGCCATTTTGAGGCCATTGCCGTTATGGCAGCGGTGATCCTTCTTATGCTCGTCAACTGGGTTACTGAGGCCTGCAAATGGAAATACATCACCCGTGAGCTTCACGTTATGACCACCTGGCAAGCCATCGAAGCTGTTTTTTGCGGACTTACATGGGCGATATTTACACCCAACCGCATCGGCGAATATGGGGGCCGTGTTATGTTTTTGCCTAATCGAAAACGTATTCATGGCGTGTTTGCCATGGCGGTGGGCTCGTTCGGGCAAAATGTCATCACCAATACATTGGGCTTAATTGCGCTCATGTGGTTCATGTTCACCTATCTGCACATCAACATTGTTATTTCATTGTCGCTGTCGCTGGCTGCTGTGAGTTTTATCATACTGTTGCTCATCTTTTATTTCAATATTGGTTGGCTAGTGACCTTGTTGAATCGCATCAAGTTTCTGCGTAAATACCACCGCTTCTTCGATATCATGGACCGGTACCACACACATGAGCTGCTCAACATCATGCTCTTTTGCCTCATCCGGTTTTTTGTGTTTTCGTTCCAGTATTATCTCGTTATTCATCTGCTGATGCCCGAAATGCCGGTTTTCCAGATGATGATGATGGTGTTTATTTTGTTCTTTATCCAGTCGGCGTTGCCATCGCTCGATCTTTTCGATATCGTGGTGCGCAACTATACTGCAACCACTTTTTTTGTTTACATCACCGATCAAAACCTGGCCGTAATGGCGGCAGTTTCGTCCATCTGGTTTATAAACCTGATTGTTCCAGCTATATTAGGCTCCGTATTTGTACTAAAACTCCGATTCTTTGAGCGCGCTTCTTAGTGTCATATCATTGCTGCTTACCGGCATATATCTCTTGCTGCTAATCTATTTTATCAGGGGCTGGGCCGTTATTAAAAAACCGAAGGCGTATGCCAACAGTTTTCGTACATCGGTGACAGTACTGATAGCCGCGCGCAACGAAGAGAATAACATCGCGCTGACCATCGAAGACCTGCTTGCCCAGGATTACCCCAAAGAGCTTACGGAGTTCATTATTGTTGATGATCATTCAACAGATAAGACAGCCGATATCATTCGAAGTTATGCCGACAGAGGCGTCAAACTGATACAGCTCAATGAGGACCAGCCCCTCAACTCTTATAAGAAGAAGGCGATTGCGACAGCTATATCAGTTTCCAAGGGTGAATTGATGATTGCCACCGATGCTGATTGCCGGATGGGCACGGAATGGCTGTCATCGGTAGTAAGCTATTTTGAGGCAAATGATTTGGTAATGATCTCCTCGCCTGTCGCCTATTTCCAGGAGCGCAGTTTGTTCGAATACATGCAAACGCTGGAGTTTTCGTACCTCATAGGTATAGGTGCTTCTTTTATCGGCAACAAGCATGCATCAACCTGCAATGGCGCCAACCTGGCTTATCGCAAAGATGTATTTTACGAAGTCGGCGGCTTTAAAGGCATTGACGACCTGGCGTCAGGTGATGACGAGCTCCTATTGCAAAAGGTAGCTAAACAATACCCTGGCCGCATCGGCTTCCTGAAACAGCGCGAGGCCATCGTTTACACACACGCCAAGCACACACTCGGATCATTCCTGAAACAGCGTCGCCGCTGGGCGTCTAAATCAATTAAATACAAAGACAAGAGTATTGTAGCGCTGGCAGTAAGTATATGGCTGTTTAATGTTTCGTTATTAGTTAATGCGGGGCTCGGGTTTTATGATGCCTTCTTTTTTAAATGGTTCCTACTGCAATTCGGACTGAAATACATTTTCGAAATAGCATTCCTTTATCCAATTACGGCATTCTTCAAAAGGCCGGGTCTTGTGCTGCTCCTTATTTTATTGATTCCCGTTCATATCATCTACTTCGTTTATATCGGGTTGATGGGCAATAGCAGGCCGTATGAGTGGAAGGGAAGAGTGGTAAGGTAAAAATTCACGCCATGCGCCGTCCGCCAATCGCCCTGCTCAATGAAATGACACTGATTTGTTGATAGGCTTTTGTCATTCCCTTTTAAATAATCGATATTTAGCCGAACTGATCTATCGACAAATTGGCCGAACTTACCCCATCACAGCGTACCTGGAAGGCATTCAAGCGAAACAAAGTCGCGGTGGCTGGACTTATGTTTATAGGGTTGTCGGTGCTTGTCGCTATCCTCGGATACCTGGTAATGCCCGACTCTACTCCGCTGGCCAATCGAATGACTATTCAGCTTAGCATCAAAAAACCCTGCTCGGAATACACTATGCTTCGTGTTCGCAAGAACGACCCCGTCGATACGGTTAACATCTTCACCAAAATGCTGTTCGGGCAGCCCTCATTTTATAAGGACATACCCATCACTGGTTATCACTTCGCCAAAGACTCCATCTATGTTGATGAGTATGTAGGCGACGAGGATAAACCGAATAAAGCCGCCTACAACCTTTTCGAAGTAGTTTATGGTCCGAAGCCCATTTATAAAGGGAGTGAAGCTTCAGTGACCCTTTGTTCTGGTGTTAAACACTCTCTTCGGTTATCCGAGAATCAATACCAGGTGCTCCGCAATGAGATCATCCAACATCAAATTATTAAAAGGAAATTTTGGTTCGGCACCGATGTTTACGGTCGGGATCTACTAAGCCGCCTGATCCTTGGCGCAAGGGTCTCGCTGGCGGTGGGTTTTGTTTCCGTTATCATCAGTTTGCTGCTCGGGATTATGGTTGGTTCGCTCGCCGGCTATTTTGGCGGATGGGTTGATGCATCTTTAAGCTGGGTGATGAATATTTTGTGGGCGTTGCCGGCGTTGCTTTTGGTTATCGCTATTTCCTTTGCGTTGGGCAAAGGGCTTTGGCAAATATTTATTGCTGTCGGCATGTCTATGTGGGTTGAAGTCGGACGATTGGTTCGCGGACAGGTGATCAGCCTGAAGCATACCGAATTTGTAGAAGCTGCGAGATCCATGGGTTTTAACAATGCACGCATTATACGCCGACACATTTTACCCAATATTATCGGACCTATTTTGGTCCTTGCTTCGTCCAATTTCGCCTCGGCAATACTACTTGAGGCAGGCCTCAGTTTTTTGGGTTTCGGCGCACAACCACCCATGCCAACCTGGGGAAGTATGATCAAAGAACATTATGGATACATCATCATGAATTCGGCCTTTCTTGCCATTTTACCCGGCCTGGCTATTATGCTTATGGTATATGCTTTCAACTTAGTTACTGTTGGATTGCGCGATGCTTTTGATATAAAATCACAAAGTGCACGCATTTAAGAAAATTTATTCATTAATTTGGGTATCTTCTTATCAGGAATGCAAAACATTGACGAGATTTCAGGGGAAGACGAACTGATCCGGTTGCTGCTCAAAAGGCAGTCCGAATTAAATTCGCTCCTCGAAGTTACCAGGGCTATTAACAAAAATATTTCAACACCTGTACTGATCCAGATGCTTGAAGTAATTATGCAGAATTATCTGCAGGTTGGTCGTCTGCGTTTTCTGATCGAGCACGAGGGCACCTTCGTTTGTATCTCCAGCTATGGCGGCGAAGAAGAAAGCGCCAAAGTTTTGTACCAGGCCTGCCGCAAATTGAGCAAGGCCCGTGCGCTCACATCCCTTACCGGGCATGATGACTATGTGCTCAAGAAGTACAACTATTTTATTCCCTTCTATCAGAAAAGCAAGGCTATTGCTTTTGCACTGATCGGCGACTTTAACACCACCGACGAGATGCTTAGCAACGACCTGAACTTTATTCAGACGCTGGTTAACGTGATCGTGGTGGCGCTGGAGAACAAAAAGCTTTTCCGCGAGCGCATGGAGTCGGAACGTTTTAAACGCGAAATGGAGCTTGCCCAGGAAGTGCAGAATATGCTCATTCCTATGCGACTGCATAAAGAGACCGCGGTAGAGATTGGCGCCAAATATTTCCCTCACCAGAACATCGGGGGCGATTATTTCGATTTTATCAGGGTTAACGAAAACGAGTTCCTCTGGTGCGTGGCCGACGTATCCGGAAAAGGTATTTCTGCAGCGCTGCTAATGGCCAATTTCCAGGCAAGCTTGCGTGCGTGGGCGGCGGTAGAAGAGGATCTGACCAACATTGTTGAACGACTGAATCAAATAGTACTTAAAAACACCAAAGGCGAACGTTTTATCACCTTGTTCGTGGCCAAATACAACGAAAAAACGCGCAAACTCAATTATATCAACGCCGGCCACAACCCATCTATCCTTTATAACGATGGGGAAGCCATTCCGCTTAAATTAGGTACCACCATGATTGGGGCGTTTGACGATCTGCCTTTCCTGAACCAGGGCGAAGTGGACGTGGATCCGGGAAGCATGATCTTTAATTACACCGATGGCTTGATGGATTACGATATTCCCGTCGCCAAATCATGGAATGAAGACAAGCTGCTCGAATTTGTAAAAAACAACGGCGATCTTTCTCCCGATAAATTCAATCAAACACTGCTGGATCATCTCAACCTGATCGTTAAAGGAAAGCCCATTGATGATATTACGTTGCTGACGTTGCGGATATTTTAGTTGATTAGGTTAGATTAAGTTGAATAAGTTGATTAGGTTATGTTTCCCAATTTCAAACTCAATCAACCACTTAACCCAATCAACTTAATCAACTCACCCA